>NZ_JBEOUR010000024.1:0-40460 GCF_040302605.1 Microbacterium sp. NPDC097977 | reverse complement strand
GCCAGATGCCGGACGTCTGCGGCGGTTCGGTCCGAGATCTGGCGTGTCGGCCCCCGGTTTTTGGGGGGATGGGGGGGGTCTGGGATGGGGGTCTGGGGTTGGGGTTGGGGGGCCTGGGGCGGTGGGACGGGGATTCCTACCGGTCGCAGAGACGACGAAGGGGCGGATGCCGCACGCATCCGCCCCTTCGCCGTCTGTCGTCGCTCAGGCGACGCCGAACAGCGCCTCGATCGGCCCGCGGGCGAAGAAGATGACGAAGCCGACGCCGACGACCCAGAGCAGCGGGTGGATCGTCTTGGCGCGGCCGGAGAAGGCGTTCACGACGATCCAGCTGACGAAGCCCGCGCCGATGCCGTTGGCGATCGAGTAGGTCATCGGCATCACGGTCGCGGTGAGGAACACCGGGAGCAGCACGCGGAAGTCGCTGAGGTCGATGTTCTTGATCTGCGACAGCATGAGCGCGCCGACGAGGACCAGAGCCGCGGCGGCGACCGCTCCGGGCACGAGGGAGGTCAGAGGCGTGAAGAACATCGCGATCAGGAACATCGCACCGGTGACCACCGTGGCGAGACCGGTGCGCGCGCCCTCGCCGATCCCGGCACCGGACTCGACGAAGACCGTCGCGGACGACGACGAGGTGCCACCACCGGCGATCGCTCCGAGCCCCTCGACGACCAGGGCGGACTTGATGCGGGGGAAGTCGCCCTTCTCGTCCGCCAGGTCGGCCTCCTTCGCGAGACCCGTCATGGTGCCCATGGCGTCGAAGAAGTTGGAGAAGAGCAGGGTGAAGACGAACATCACCAGGGCGACGCCACTGACCTTGGCGAGGTCGAAGCCGAAGTCGACCTGTCCGACGAGACTGAGGTCGGGCAGTCCGACGATGGCTCCGGTGAGACCGAAGTTGAGGCCGAACGGCCAGATGGCGTTGACGATCGCGCCGAGCACGGTGCCGCCGACGAGGGCGATGAGGATCGCTCCCTTCACGCGCAGCGCCATGAGCACGCCGCCGAGCAGCAGGGTGATCACGAACAGCAGGGTCGGCAGCGAGGCCACGGAGCCGCCGATGCCGAGATCGACGGGGGGAGAGGGGTTGTTGGTCGCGGTCACGAAGCCGGCGTTCACGAAGCCGATGAAGGCGATGAACAGGCCGATTCCGACCGTGATCGCCAGCTTGAGCTGCACGGGGACGGCGTCGAAGATCATCTTCCGCAGGCCGGTGGCGGCGAGCAGCACGATGATGACACCGTTGATCATGACCAGCGCCATCGCCTCGGGCCAGGTCACCGTCCCGACGACCGAGAAGGCGAGGAACGCGTTGATGCCGAGCCCCGCGGCGAACGCGAAGGGCAGACGTGTGACGAGACCGAACAGGATGGTCATGACGCCGGCGGTGAGCGCTGTGGATGCGGCGACGGCGGTGCCGGCGAGTGTGTTGCCGTCGACGTCGGGGGTGTTGAGGATCAGCGGGTTGAGGATCACGATGTAGGCCATCGTGACGAAGGTCACCAGGCCGCCTCGGATCTCGGTGCCGATCGTCGATCCGCGTCTGCTGATCTCGAAGAAGCGGTCGAGCGCGTTGGTGGGCTCGGCCTGGGTCGTGGCGGGGGACGGGGCAGTAGTCATCGGGGGAACCTCCGCAGGAGACGATATCGTGTCGCCGGCACCGCGCGCGCCCCCGGGCGAGCGAGGGGATCTCGTCGTAGTCTCGATTCGATATGCAACGCCTCCTCGTCGCGCTCCTCGCCGCCTTCGATGCCGCCATCGCCGCAGCGGTCGGCCTCGTGGTCCTGCTGGCGCCGCTCACCCTCCTGTGGACCCTGTCCTTCGGCATGACCGCGGACTGGGGGGCTCTGTGGCCCCTCACCGGAACGCTGTGGCAGTTCGGGCACGGGGTGCCGCTGGATCTCACGGTGGCGGACGACGTGCTGCGCGCGACGGGCATCGCCCCGCAGGCCGCGAGCTTCGCCCTGTCGGTGACGCCGCTGGCCTTCCTGCTGTTCACGCTGCTGTTCGCCGCTCGTTCGGGGGCGCGAGCGGCGAAGGCCGGAGCCTGGGCGCTGGGTGCGGTGTCCGGCACGGCGGCCTTCGGTCTCATCGCCACCGCCGTGGCGTTCACCGCGCAGATCTCCGCCGCCCGCACCGACCTCGCGCTCTCGATCGTGCTGCCGACCGCCGTCTACCTCGTGGGCGCCGTGTGCGGCGGTGTGCGCATCGCCTGGGAGGACGGCGACGGAGGGCTGCTCGATCGCCTGCACGACGTCGTCGACTCCTGGGGCGACTGGGGACCGGTCGTCGGTGCCTCTGTGCGCGGCACGGCCTTCGCCGTGCTCGGCATGATCGCCGTCTCGGGTGTCGCCGTCGCCGTCATGACCCTGGCACGCGGCAGCGAGGTGGTCGCGCTGTTCCAGGCCGCTCGCGTCGACGCGCTGGGGGCCACGGTGCTCACTCTCGGACACCTCGCCTATCTGCCCACCATCCTGGTCTGGACGGCGTCCTGGATCGCCGGGCCGGGTTTCGCGGTGGGCGTGGGGACGGCCGTGTCGCCGGCCGGCACGCAGCTCGGCGTCGTCCCCGGCATCCCGATCCTGGGCCTGCTTCCCGAGAACACCTCGATCTGGATGCTCATCGTCGTGATCCTGCCGATCGGCGCGGGTGCTCTCGCCGGGTGGGCGGTGCGTTCCCGGCTCGTGTGGGAGGGCACGCCGCTGGCGACAGGACCGCGGGCCGCGATCGCGATCGGCATCGGCGCGCTCACCGCGGCCGTCGGAGCTGTCGCCGCGGTGCTCGCGAGCGGCTCGATGGGCCCCGGACGTCTGGCCGAGGCCGGTCCCGCCGCGGTGCCCTTCGCTCTGGCGCTCGGCGGCGAGGTGCTGCTGGGCGCAGCCATCCTCCTGCTCTCGCCGCGGAATCGCGACGAGCTGGCCGAAGAGCGCACCGACCGCTGGGTGGCCGAGATGACCGCCGCGGACCTCAGCTTCGGCGGCCGCGCCGATCTGCCGATCTCGGACACGGTCCCGACCGGTCTCTCCCCCTACGACACCGCGCCCCTGGACGACCTCGGCGGCTTCCGGCCCCCGACGCGGGAGCCCGCCGACCCGCGCGACTGACATACGCGTCGGCGGGCGCGCGGCGCTTCGGTAGACTGGGCGCGTGCTCACGGTCGCCGTTCTCATCTCGGGCACCGGCTCGAACCTTCGCGCCCTCCTCGAGGCCGCTCGTCACCCCGATTTCCCTGCGCGGGTGGTGGTCGTCGGTGCCGACCGCGAGGCCGACGGACTGGCGCATGCGGAGGAGTTCGGCATCCCCAGCTTCACCGTCCCCTGGCACGAGCACGGGTCCCGCGAGGCGTGGGGCGAGGAGCTCGGACGTCAGCTCGCCGTCTGGAACGCCGACCTCGTCGTGCTCAGCGGCCTCATGCGTCTGCTGCCCGCAGGGCTCGTCGCCGATCTCTCGCCGCGTCTGATCAACACGCATCCCGCGTATCTCCCGGAGTTCCCGGGCGCGCACGGAGTGCGGGACGCCCTCGCCGCCGGTGTCACCGAGACCGGCGCCAGCGTGATCGTCGTCGACGACGGCATCGACACCGGACCGATCCTCGCTCAGGAGCGGGTGCCGGTCCTCGACGACGACACCGAGCACACCCTCCACGAGCGCATCAAGCCCGTCGAACGCCGACTCCTCATCGACGTGGTGCGCCGCATCGCCACCGGTGAGCTGTCGCTGACCGCCGCATCCTGAACCGATCCACGCACGCCCCCCTCGCACGAAGGAGCCCATCATGGCCGGCCCCCGCCACGACCACTCGCTGTACCGCGATCGCGACACCGTCCCCGTCCGCCGCGCGCTCGTCTCGGTGAGCGACAAGACCGACCTGCTCGTGCTCGCGAAGGCGCTCGCCGCCGCAGGCGTGCAGATCGTCTCGACCGGGTCGACGGCATCGACCATCCGCGAGGCCGGCTTCGAGGTCACCGACGTGGCCGCGGTCACGGGTGTCGCCGAGATGCTCGACGGCCGCGTCAAGACGCTGCACCCGAAGATCCACGGCGGCCTGCTCGCCGACCTGCGCCTCGAGGACCACGAGCATCAGCTCGCCGACCTCGACATCGAGCCCTTCGAGCTCGTCGTGGTGAACCTCTACCCCTTCGTCGAGACGGTCGCCTCGGGTGCCGAGGGCGACGACGTGGTCGAGCAGATCGACATCGGCGGACCGGCGATGGTGCGCGCGGCGGCGAAGAACCACGCGAACGTCGCGATCGTGGTGTCGCCGCAGTCGTACTCCGGCATCATCTCGGCCATCGAGAACGGGGGCACGACGCTGACGCAGCGACGCGAGCTCGCCGCACGCGCCTTCGCGCACACGGCCGCCTACGACACGGCCGTCGCCGCATGGTTCGCCGAGGGCACGCTGGGCGAGGGCGAGGACCTGCCCACGCACCTCACCATCCAGGCCGAGCGCCTGGCCACGTTGCGCTACGGCGAGAACGCGCACCAGCGCGGCGCGATCTACACGCGCGTCGGCGGACACGGCATCGCGCAGGCCCGCCAGCTGCAGGGCAAGGAGATGTCGTACAACAACTACGTCGATGCGGATGCCGCGCTGCGCGCCGCGTACGACATGGTCAAGCCCGCGGTCGCCATCATCAAGCACGCCAACCCGTGCGGAATCGCCACGACCGCTCCGAACGCGCTGGACCCGATCGCCAGCGCGCACCTGCGCGCCCACGAGTGCGACCCCGTGTCGGCCTACGGCGGCGTGATCGCCGCCAACGGCACCGTCACGCTGAAGATGGCCGAGAACCTCAAGGACATCTTCACCGAGGTCATCGTCGCGCCCTCGTTCGAGCCGGCAGCCCTCGAGGTCTTCAAGGCGAAGAAGAACCTCCGTCTGCTGCAGCTGCCGGAGGACTGGCAGCAGGAGCGCATGGACGTGCGCCTGGTCTCGGGCGGCCTGCTGCTGCAGGACGCGGATCGCTTCCCCGACGACATCGTCTCGGTGGCGAAGAACTGGGAGCTCGTCTCGGGTGAGCGCCCCAGAGACGAGGAGATGGAGAACCTCATCTTCGCCTGGAAGGCGTGCCGCGCCGTCAAGTCCAACGCGATCGTGCTGGCCAAGGACAACGCCACGGTCGGCGTCGGCATGGGCCAGGTCAACCGCGTCGACTCGTGCCGCCTCGCGGTGGAGCGTGCGGGCGACCGCGCCGTCGGCTCGGTCGCGTCCTCCGACGCCTTCTTCCCGTTCGCGGACGGCGCCCAGGTGCTCATCGACGCGGGGGTCACGGCGATCGTGCAGCCCGGCGGATCGGTGCGCGATGAAGAGGTCGTGGATGCCGCGCGCAAGGCCGGCGTGACGATGTTCTTCACCGGGGAGCGTCACTTCTTCCACTGAGCCGCGCGGCCGTCGACGACGGCCGGCGCTCAGAACACCACGATGGCGGACATCGCCACCGTCGATGCCGCCATCGTGGTGTGATGCAGGCGGTGGCGCCAGGACCGTTCCGAGCGCAGCGCGATCACCGAGAGCAGAGTCGTTCCCAGTCCGAGAGCGATGCCGAGCGCCTGCGGCATCCCTGCGCCTCCGCCGTGCGCGTGCGCGTGTGCGGAAGCCATGACCGCGCCGGCGACGTCCGTCGCAGGGATCGTCGCCATCAGGAGGATCAGCGCCGCAGTCGTGACGAGACCCAGAGCGAGGTGTGCCGACAGCATCCCGCCTCCCGCCGGGCTTCGATCTCCGAGCGCCGCCGGTACCCGACAGCGGATCGCGAGAGCGATCGCGGCGGGCAGCATGACGGCGAACCAGACGACGGGCGGGAGCAGCGCGACCGTCATGGAATCGCCCATGCCGACCAGCATGAGCACGGCGGCGGCGATCTCGGGAGCGCCGACTCCACGCCGCATACCGATCAACGACCCCGCTCCGATCGCCGCCAGTGCCAGGGCGGCGAGGTGCAGGACGTCGGTCATCGGGCGGATACGGGACGCACGTCGCTCAGGATCCCCACACGACGCCACTCGGCGTCGACGACGTCGGCCGGCGACGCGGCGGCGAAGGAGAGAGCCCCCGTCGCGACGTCGAGGGCGACCGTGAGCTTGGTCTCCCAGCGGAGGTGCTCCGGCTGTTCGGGCCTCGCTCGCACCGAGATCGGCGCGTCGGGGATGGCTCCGAACGCGAGGGCCCGATCACGATCATTCACGATCCGCGCAAGATCTGCGGCATCCGTCAGACACCGGTATCGAGGGACGCTCGTGGTCTCGTACGGAGAGTACTCGCCCGCGGCGAGCGCCTCATCGAGGAAGTGGTTCGTGTGGGCCAGCGTGCGCCCGCGAGGCACGGGCAGCACCGCGATCCCCGCGGGGGAGACCTCGACGGCAGCGGCCTCGGGCGCCCGGCCGTCGAAGGCCGCGATCGTCAGCACGCTGGACGCGGCGAGGGGGACGCTCCGGGCGATCTCGACCGCCTCGGCGACCGTCGACGCGCGGTCGAGGATCATGCGGGCGAGCACGTGCACCGGCACCCCCGCCTGCGTCGCGTCGGATCGGTGGTGGAGGATGTTGAAGTGCAGCCCCAGGCCGCGGTCGTTCACGCCGATCTTCGCCGGTTGCCCGAACTCGCAGAAGGTCACGACACCTGTTCCGGATGCCGACCGCAGACGCCGCACGACGGTCTCGTTCGAAAGAGTCTCGTGCCAGTCCCAGGTCTGCAGCGTGCGGGGCGCGCTCGCCTCGTCGGGCACGTACACGACCGTCGAGCACTCCATCGACGGCGTCATGCGCGCCAGGATCTCGGTGCGAGCGGTCAGCAGGTGCACGTCGGTCAGCGACAGACCGCTGCCGTCGGCGATCCCGACGAACTCGTCGGCGATCTCGGGGGCGTGGGCCTCGGTCATCGTCCGGCATTCATCGGCGATCGCTCGGGCGCGCTCGGCCGGAACACCGGATTGGGCGAAGAGCCTCAGGTACGAGTCGCGGGCCGCAGCGAGCTGAGGCGACCAGTGGGCACCGAACCGGCGTCCCTCCTCCTGCGGCTCGCCCGCCTCCGCAGACCACTCGTGGACGATCACCGGTCTCCTCCGATGCGCTCGACGAGCTCGGCGACGTCCCCGTAGGGGCAGCCGCGTGCGCGGGATGCGGCGGCGACGCGCTCGCGCACCTCGAGGGGTTTGTCCTGGCTGACCTTGAAGACCGCGCGCTGCTCGATGATCTCGAACCGGAACGACACGATCCCCCCGACGATGCGCTCGAACGTGGGCAGCGAGCTCTGCATGTCCCACGCCGTCGGCTCGAGGCTCTCGAGCTCCTCGACGGTGCGTGTGACGACGTGCATGCCGTCGCTCTCGCCCTCGAGAACCGTCGCCCTGGCCGTCAGGTGCACGGCCGCATAGTCCCAGGTGGGCACGTTGGGATCGTCGGCGTAGGTGGTCGGCGAGACGTAGTCATGGGGGCCGGAGAACACCAGCAGCACCGAGTCGCCGTCGGTGATCTGCTGCCACTGCGGGTTCTTCCGCGCGATGTGGCCGAGCATCTCGCCCCCGACGAAACCGCCGTCCGGCGCCATCCGCTCGATGATCACCGGAGTGTGCGTGACCGTGGGGGCGCCGGCCGCGCCGCCGCCGTTCGTCACGACGAGTGCGAACGGGTGCCGGCGGACCAGCTCGGTGACCTCGTGCTGGGACGGGGCGAGGTACTTCTCGAACTCGTACACGGTCAGCCCGCTGCGCAGAGGATCGCGTCCCACGCCGTCTCGCCCGCGAGGGTGGCGACGGCGGTGGAGTTCAGCGAGAGCCGGCCCCGGGACGTGCTCGGGTTCTCGGGCAGCGCGACCTCGTCGGTCGTCAGCGCGAAGAGAGTGTCGCCGTCGAGCGGGGTGTGGAAGGGCTGGATGCCGCGGTGCATCGAGCTGTGCACCTGCAGGCCGAACTGCCTGAGCTCGGTGTCGGTGAGCTGCACGTTCGTGACGACGGCCGTGATCGTGGTGTTGCCCGACATCGAGTCGACGAGTCGGGACTCGCCGATCGCCTCTTCGTAGTCCAGGGCCGGGTGGCGGCGCTCGCCGGTGTTCGCGTCGTAGTTGCCGCGGACGATCCTCCCGGAGCGATCGAGGATCACCCCGTACGGGTTGAGCACCGTCACGACGAGCACTTTCACATCGCCCACCTGACGGAAGGCGACACCTTGGCCGGTGAACTCCACCCGCGCGGGATCGACCTTTCCGGACGACGCCGAGGCGCCGCCACCGACGCGGCCGACCTCGACGACGCCCTGACGTGCGGCGTGCAGGGCGGCCTTGCCGAGCGCGGTGTCGGGGAAGACGGAGTTCTCGCGCACCGAGTAGTCGTAGATGATGGCACCCGACACGAGCTGCAGCTGGTCGAAACCGGAGCGGTGCTCGGCGCGCTCGAACAGCGCCTCCGACACACCGGCGACGGCGGAGAGGCCGTACACCGAGCCTCCCGCGAGGCAGATGGCGTGGTTGTATCCGTACAGGCCGCTGGCGCCCACGGCACCTCCGCGGCGGTCGGAGAACGTCCGGGCGCCGGCCGGGATCGACAGCACCGTCGCTCCGGTCGGACCTTCGGCGTACTCGGCCGTTCCGATGAGCACGCCGGGGAAGTCGTACTCGACCTGCCCGCGATCGGTGCCGTGCACGGGGGAGAGGGCGTAGTCGTCGTTGGATCGGCGCGGTCCTGCGGCGAGGACGGGGGCGAGACGGTGGGTGTCGGTCACGATGAGAGCTCCTGGAACAGTTGACGCGAATAGGGATGGCTGGGCAGGTCGTAGAAGACCTCGGTCGGGGCGTGCTCGACGATCTCGCCGCTGCGCATCACCGCCACGTGATGGGAGATGTAGCGCACGGCTGCCAGGTCGTGCGAGATGAACAGGGCGGCGAAGCCGTGCTCCGCCTGCAGGTCCTGGATGAGGTTGAGGATCTGCGCCTGCACCGAGACGTCGAGCGCGCTGACGGCCTCGTCGAACACGATGAAGGCCGGATGGGTGACGAGCGCACGCGCGACGCTCACTCTCTGCAGCTGCCCGCCCGAGAGCTGGTGGGGCCGACGCGCGGCGAACGAGGCCGGAAGGCCGACGCTCTCGAGCATCGCCAGTGCGCGCTCCTCGGCCGCCGGCGTGCGACGCTCGTGCACGAGGACGGGTTCGAGCACCGACGACAGCACGGTCGAGCGGGGGTCGAGCGCCCATCGCGGATGCTGCAGGACCGCCTGCATCCGTCCGGCGCGGGATCGCAGGCTCCTGGCGAGAGGGGCTCCCTCGAACCTCACGGTTCCGGAGTCGGGGTGCTGCAGTCCGAGGACCACGGTCCCCGTGGTCGTCTTGCCCGAGCCGGATTCGCCGACGAGGCCGAGCGTCTCACCGGGCGCCACCGAGAACGAGACGCCGGCCATCGCCCTGACCTCCCGCCTGCTCGCGCCGAAGCCCGACGTGAAGGCGACGCTGACGTCGTCGAGTTCGACGGTGGGGGTCACCGAGGACGCGGTCATGCCGGCACCTCCTCTTCGGGGATGAGCCCTGCTCGCCGATCCGCCAGCACGAGATCCGCGGCGCGGATGCAGAGGCTGTGCCGCGGCGGCACGGGCTCCGGCCGAACGATCTCGCACGCATCGATCCGGTGAGCGCAGCGGGCGGCGAACGCGCATCCCTCCGCCTCGCCGTGCAGCACCGGCGGGGAACCGGGGATGCTGGAGAGCCGTTCTCCCCGCTTCGCACGCGAGGGGTCGGTCGCCGCGAGAGCTCGGGCGTACGGGTGCACCGGGGTGCCGAGCACGGCGGAGGCCGGACCGCGTTCGACGACCCTGCCGGCGTACATCACGGCGACCTCGTCGCACCAGCGTGCGACCGCCGGCAGATCGTGGCTGAGCCAGAGGATGGTCGTGCCCTGCTCCTTCGCCTGAGCGAACAGCAGCCGGATGACCTCTTCGCGCACCTGGCTGTCGAGTGCAGCGGTCGGCTCGTCGGCGATCAGCAGCCGGGGTCGGCGGCACATCGCCATCGCGATGGCCACGCGCTGCGCCATCCCGCCGGAGATCTGATGGGGGAAGAGGCGGATGACGCGCGCAGGATCGGTGATCTGCATGCCCTCCAGCAGCTGCATCTGGCGGCGGGGAGAGCCGTCGTCTCCGACGGCGCGGAGCACGAGCTTCAGCTGGGCACCGATGCGCATCGTCGGATCGAGCGAGCCGATGGGATCCTGCGCGATGTAGGCGAGCGTGTGTCGGCGGTACTCGCGCAGCGCATCGTCGTCGAGACCGAGCACGTCGGTCCCGTCGACCTCGAGCCGGCCGCTCACGATCCTGGCGGAACGCGGCTGCAGGCGGCCGATGACGGCGGCGAGCGTCGACTTGCCGGACCCTGACTCACCCACGATCGCGACGGAGCTGCCGTCGGCGACGTCGAGGTCGACCCCGTCGAGGGCCCTGACCGTGGTCGCGCCCGTGAAGTCCAGGGCCAGATCGCTGATGCGTACGGCGGTCATCGGAGGGACCTCGTCTCTCGCGGTTCGAATCGGTCACGGAGCCCGTCGCCGATGATGTTGATGCACAGGATCGAGACCACCAGCACGGCGCCGGGGACGATCACGAGCGGGGGAGCCTGGGTCATGTACAGCATCCCCTGTTGGATGAGCAGACCGAGGGAGGCCTCAGGGGCCTGCACGCCGAAGCCGAGGAAGCTCAGCCCTCCCTCGACGAGGATCGCGACGGAGAGCGCGTAGCTCGCCTGCACGGCGATCGTGCCCGCGATGTTCGGCAGCAGCCGGCGGACGAAGATCACCGGGGTCCGGACTCCGCTGATGCGCGCAGACACGATGAAGTCGCGTTCGGACACCGCCCGGGTCGCGATGCGCACCACGCGGGTCATCAGAGGGATCGTGATGACGACGATGCTGATGATGGCCGCCGGTCGACCGGGGCCGAGCAGGGCGGAGACGAGGATGGCGAGCACGAGAGCGGGGAACGCGTAGAGCACGTCGGCGACGCGCATCACCGCCTCGTTGACAGCGCCGCCGTAGTAGCCGGCGAGCATTCCGAGCGCCGTGCTGACCGCCGCCGAGCAGACGACCGCGACGATGGACACGACGAGGGTCGTCGCCGTGCCTTGGAAGAGTCGGGGGAGGAGCGAGCGTCCGAGGTTGTCGGTGCCGAACGGCGCGAGCGCCGACGGGCCCTCCAGTCGGCCGCCGACCGTCGCGGTGGTCGACCCGGCGAGGCCGGTGAGCTCGGCGATCACGGTGAGCACGACGACGAGGCCGAGCACGACGATCGCGGTGCGCAGCACGGCGTCGCTGCGGCGCCAGGCGCCGCGCGTCGCGTCGCCCGCCGCACGGACGCGGTGCGTGGCTGTGGGGGCGATGGTCATCGGCGGCTCCCTCCGGTCAGGCGCAGACGGGGGTCCAGCGCGTTGGCGATGAGGTCGACGAGGAGGCTCGCGACGATGAACACGATGGCGGCGAGCAGCACCGCGCTCTGGACGATCGCGTAGTCACGCCGCCCGAGCGCCGTCTGCAGGTATGAGCCCATGCCGGGGATGTTGAACACGAACTCGACGATCACGGTGCCGCCGAGGAGGACGGCGACGAGGGCGCCGACGATGGTGAGGATCGGGGCCGCGGCGTTGCGCAGCACATGGTGACGGATGATGAACCAGGGGGTCTCGCCCCGGGCCACGGCGGCCTGCACATGCGGTTCGACGAGGACGTTCATGACGGCATCCCTCGTGTTCCTGGCGACGACCGCCACACAGCCGACGGCCAGGACCGTGACCGGCAGGACGAGCGCCCCGAAGAAGCGCGCGGGGTCGACGTCGAACGGGGCGAACCTGCCGACCGAGACGCCGAGCCCCAGCGTCGAGACGGCGAAGACCACGACACCCGCGAGGAGGAACTCCGGGATGCTGATGCCGAGAGCACTGACGATGCGACCGGCGGCTCCGGCCGAGCCCTCCGATCGCAGGGCCGCGACGAAGCCGAGCGGGATGCCGACGAGCAGGGTGACGATGATCGTCAGCAGTGCGATCGTGGCGGTGACGGGCAGACGGGCCGCGAACTCGTCGGTGACCGACACGTTCGAGACGAACGAGTATCCGAGATCGCCGGTGAGAACGCCGAACAGCCAGTGGAAGTACTGGGCGACCACCGGGTCGTCGAGTCCGGACTCGGCCACCGCCTGGGCCCGCTGCGCGTCGGTGGCGAGCGGACCCAGGACGAGGTCGATGTAGTCGCCCGGCATGAGACGGACGGACGCGAAGATCAACACCGAGACGATGACCAGCGTCACCAGTGCGGCGCCGATGCGCCGGAGCGACCACAGAGCGACAGCCATGTCAGCTGGCGCGGAACTGGGTGATGTAGCGCAGGAAGTCGCCGTAGCCCTCGTCGCTGCCGAGCGTCGGTGACAGCGATTCGGTGTTCCATCCGATCGTGGACGGACGCAGCACCAGCGGCACCATCTCGCTCTGCTCGTCGGCGACGGCGCAGAGGTTCTCGAACACGGCGGCCCGGTCGGCCCCCGGCTCGGTCGAGTAGCCGTCGGCGATGAGTCCGTCGAGCTCGTCGGAGCCCTTCATGAAGACCGCCGAGAAGCCGGCGACCTCGGGATTCCACCACGTCGTGACCATCGCCGGGTCCGCGTAGCCGGCGAACCAGCTCAGCGCGAGATCGAAGGTCGCCGGGCTGCCGTAGACCTGATCGGAGTACGTGGCGTAATCGACCTGCTGGATGTCGACGGTCACGCCGATCTCGGCGAGGTTCTGCTGCATGACCTGAGCGATCTGTGCCAGGACGGGCTCGTCGGTGTACACGACGAGGTCGAGCTCGAGGCCTCCGATCCCGTCGATCACGGCCTTCGCCGCGGCGACGTCGTGAGCGGCAGAGGGGAGGTCCTCGGCGACGCACGAGTCGGGGAGCCCGGCCGGGGTGACCCCTGTCGCGGCGGTGGAGCCGCCGAACGCGAGCTCGTTGATCGCGTCGCGGTCGATCGCGCTGTTGATGGCGAAACGCACGTCTGCATCCTGCAGCGCCTCGTCGCCCGTGAGCGAGTTGATCATCAGGTAGTGGAAGTCGGTGTTCCTCTGCCCGACGACGCTGACGTCCTGCGCGTTCGCGAGGAGCTCCGCCGAGTCGATGGAGTTGAGCACGGCGAAGTCCGCCGATCCGTCTCTCAGCGCGGCGGCCCTCGTCGCCTCATCGCCGACGATGTCGATCGTCAGCGTCGAGAAGCCCAGCGCGTCGGCATCGGGGTGGTGCTCGTTCGGCTCGAACATCCACTCCTCGTCCTGTCGGTGCGCAGTCGCGACGAGAGGACCGGTGCCGACCATCTCGGTGGTGATGTCGATCTCGCCCGCCTCGATCTCAGCCATCGGCAGGACGGCGGCAGGGGTGTTCGCCAGGGCGGCGAGGAACGGGGCGTAGGGCTCCGACAGGGTGACCGTCACCTCGAGGTCTCCGGTCGCCTGGACGGATGCGATCGGCCCGAGCTGACCCGTCCACGTCGTCGGAGTGTCGAGCAGACGTTGCAGGCTGCCGACGACATCGGCGGCCGTCATGGCGCGTCCGTTCGAGAACACCGCGTCATCGGCGAGCGTGAAGACGTACTCGGTGTCGCTCGGCGTCTCCCACGAGGTGGCGAGCGACGGTGCGACGTCGAGGTTCTCGTCGATCGTGGTGAGGGTCTCGTACGAGAGCCCCTCCAGCATCCATGAGCGTGCGGTGGCCGCTCCCTGCGGATCGAGGCCGCTGGCCTCTGCGGTGTCGTAGTCGACCTGGACGACGAGGTCGCCGCCGCCGTCGAACGCGTCGTCGGCGACGGCGAGGAAGCCGGGCGCCACCTCATCCTGGGTCGGCTCGGTGTCCGGTGAGGCGCCGGCGGCGCATCCGGTGAGTGTGAGGACGGCGATGGCGGACATCGCCAGCCCCGCGCGAGCTGCTGTGTGCATGTCGGTGTTTCCCTTCGGGATGCCGGACGACGGCGGATCAGCCGTGGTGCGACGACGGGCGGACAGAGAGGTGATGCAGGTGGTGCTCGGGGTTCGCAGAGCCGATGTCCTCGTGAGCGCAGGCGCATGCGGTGGGGGAGGCCGGGACGTCCAGGGTCGGGTTCCGGTCGAAGAAGTCGTGGGGTTTGAGGGTGAATCCGCACGTGTCGACGGGCATGATCGGCCAGTCCTCGGTGCGGGGGAAATGCGTGAGACCGAATGTGTGCCAGAGCACCAGGTCGGCGCCGTCGATCGATGCGTCGTCGGCGACGAAGGCGGGAAGGCCCTGCTCGGGTGCGCTCTGATTGACGACGTCGCCGGCGGGGTAGCGCTCGTCAGGGTCGTAGGCGGTGACCCACAGGTCGGATGTCGCGAAGCGCGCACGCGACGCGATCACCGACTCGGGCCGGGCGAGCAGCACGGGCTTGCCCTCCGGCGTCAGGACGTAGGAGGTCGGTCGGCCCAGGCGGTTCTTCGCGGTCGCGCTGCTCACGCGCCAGGTGCGGTCGACCGTCGCGTTGGCGCGACGGCGTCCTTCCTGCTCGCTGCGCAAGCGGGTCGCGGTGAATCCGATGGCGCTGCCGTGCGTGTTGTCGTCGTCGATCGGCAGGGCTCCGACATCGATCTCGTCGATCACGGCCGGGCCGTCGTCGACCGCCATGTCGAGACGGGCGCAGAACAGATGCTGGTGGTACGGGGCTGCGAGTCCTGGCGCCAGTTCGCTCGCGAACCGGCTGGTGCGCTCGTCGTAGGCGGCGGTGAAGACGAGCCCGGTGGCCTTGGCCTCGAACTCGATCTTGCCGTCGAGGTAGAGGTACCAGTAGAAGCCGTAGTCGTAGTTGCCGACGGTGACGAAGAACGAGATCACCAGTCGGCGCTGCCGCCGCACGTCGCTCGAGCCGGTGAACTGCTCGGTGTGCTTCCAGAGCACACCCGCATCCTCCTCGTGGATGCAGACGGCGTTGGGCAGGACCTTGACGTTCCCTCGTGCATCGGCGATGGGCACGTCGAGGTAGGTGATGTCGCCGACGCAGTCGCAACCGAGCTCGAGCGCGTTCACCAGTCGACCGAGCTGATACTCGCCGGTGTCGAAGTAGTTCTGCCAGAAGCGCACAGGGCCGGGGTCTCCGTAGGGCACGAGCATCTCGGCGATCGAGGCGCGGTGCACGATGGGCCGCACTCGCCCGTCGTCCTCGAATCCGATGCCGTGCAGGATGAGACCTTCACGCATGTCGTAGCCGACGCGCAGCGACCACTTCTCCCAGGAGATGACATCGCCGTCGAACGAGAAGCTCGGACCCTCCGGCTGCGTGATGACGATCGGCTTCTGCGTCGTGCGCTCGGGACCGAAGGTGCCGGGCACGTGATAGTCCGCGGTCTCCTGAGGGATCGGCATCACGCCGACATCGATGACATCGGCGACGGTTCGGGACGCGAGGTCGACGTACGCGACGAGGCCGTCGATCGGGTGCGCCCACGGCATGGTCTGCGGAGTCGGCTGGTGGTGTCCGAGCACGCGTGCGAGCCGGCGTCCGCTCTCGCCCTCGATCGGGTATCGGCCCGCCGACAGGCCCGCGAGCGCCACCGTGCTCGGGTCGTCGATCCCTCGGGCGGAGAGCGCGGTGGCCCAGCGGTCGTCGGCGCCGAGGAGCTCGCGGATGATCGCGTGCTCCTCCTGCAGCAGCGGCACCTGGCCGTCGAGGTCGGGGTCGATGTCGGCGTCCTTCGCGAGAGTGCCGGAGGCGAGATCCACGCAGAGCGCCCTGGCGCGTCCGCTGTCGACATCGAGGAGCTGCACCCTGGCGCGGCGAGGGACGGCTCGGCCGGCGGTGACCGCGGCACGGTCGGGTTCGTCGAGGCCGAGGTAGGCGATGCGGTGCTCGTCGTCGAGGGCGCCGTGGGCGCGCAGGATCTCGGCGACGCGCTGCAGCTCGTCCGCCGAGAGCGTCGCATACGGCGCACCGGACTCATCGCCGAGTCGGCGCGAGCGCTGGACGTGGTCGGACGAGGAACAGCTGCAGTTCATGAGGTCTCCATCGGAAGTCGGTGCCGGAACGTCTGCGTGCCGGAACGTTCCGGCAAAAGTATGCGAAAAGCGTGTTACGGCGCAAGACCCGATGTGTTTCGAGTGGATTACGGGTTGCTCCGTGTGGTTAGACTCGGCCGCATGCAAGAGCCACGACGCGCCAGATTGATCGATGTCGCTCGGCGCGCGGGGGTCGGGAAGACCACGGCGTCCGACGCGCTCAGCGGCGGCGGTCGCGTGTCTCCGGCCACGCGGGAAGCCGTGCTGGCCGCGGCCGCCGAGCTGGGATACTCGGTCAACACCGCGGCGCGACACCTGCGCGGCGGTGCGATCGGCACCATCGGGATCGTGCTCCCCGAAGTCGTGTCCCGGTCGTCGTACTACATGGCGTTCACCTTCGGAATCGTCACGAGCGCGGCCGCGCACGACATCGACGTGACCATCGTCAGTCCGTCGGCCTCCTCCGGTCGTTCCCGGCCCATCCGGGCGGACGGGTTGATCATCGGCGACCCCGTCTCGGGTGATCCGGGATTGCCGTCGCTCATGGCGTCCGGCATCCCGATCGTCACGCAGGAGCATCTGCCCGACGACGTCGAGGGCGTGCCCGACGGTGTCATCTGGTCGTCGCACGAAGCGGCGATGCTCCGACTCCTCGACGAGATCGACACCACCGGGGCGCAGCATCCCGCGCTGCTGGTCGCCCCGGAGGCGACGGACTGGTCGCGCCAGCTGGTCTCCGGCTATCGGAGCGGGTGCGCGGCGCGCGGCCTCGAGCCGGTCATCGCACCGATCTCGTTCGAGGCGCCGTGGCACGCGGTTCGCGAGTCGACCGAACGGCTGCTGCAGACGAATCCCGACACCGACGTGATCATCTGCGGACCGGACTCCAGCGCGATCGAGGTCGTCGCCGTCCTCGGACGCCTGGGGCGCACGATCGGCGAGGACATCACGGTCGTCTCGTGCGTGGACCATCCGTCGCTGCCCTTCCTGACTCCATCGATCACCTCGATCGATCTGCGCCCCCGTGACTCGGGGGTCGCCTGCGCCGAGCTGCTCATCGATCTGCTCGACGGCCGGGCGGCGTCGGGCACCGATGTCGAGTTCCCGATCGCGGTCGTCGCGAGGGAGTCCACCTCGCAGGTGCTGCGGGTGCGCCGGTGAGCGCGCCCCTCGAGGGGATCGTCGTCGCAGACTTCTCTCGCGTGCTCGCGGGTCCGCTGGCGACCATGACCCTCGCCGATCTCGGTGCCAGGGTCATCAAGGTCGAGAGACCGTTCACGGGTGACGACACCAGGGCGTGGGGGCCGCCCTACGCCGAATCCGGGATCACGACGTACTTCGAATCCGCCAACCGCGGCAAGGAGTCCGTGACTCTCGACCTCACCGTTCCGGGCGACGTGGCACGCGCGCGCGAGCTGATCGCGAGGAGCGACGTGGTGATCGAGAACTTCCGGCCGGGGCTCTTCGCGAAACTCGGATTCGACGGGGACGCGCTCGTCGCCCAGCACCCGGGTCTCGTCTACGTCTCGGTCAGCGGCTTCGGCCTCGGGGCCGGCGCCGCGCTTCCCGGATACGACTTCGTCGCCCAGGCGGTCGGCGGCCTCATGCACATCACCGGCGAGACCGACGGCGAGGCGATGAAGGCCGGTGTCGCCCTCGTCGATGTGCTCACGGGCAAGGATGCGGTGATCGGCATCCTCGCGGCGCTGCGCAGACGGGAGCTCACCGGGCGTGGTTCGAGGATCGACGTCAACCTGCTGTCGAGCCTGCAGGCGGCCCTGGTCAACCAGATGTCGGCGCACCTGGGAGCCGGTGCCGAACCCGAGAGGCTGGGGAACCGGCATCCGTCGATCGCTCCCTACGAATCGCTGCGATGCGCGGACGCGCCGATCGCGGTCGCCTGCGGCAACGACGCGCAGTTCGCGCGGATGGCGACCGAACTCGGATGCCCGCAGCTCGCCGCCGATCCGCGGTTCCTTCGGAACTCCGACCGCGTCGCGCATCGCGAGGAGCTCGTCGCCGAGCTCGAGTCGTCGCTGTCCGCAGACACGGCTGCGGCGTGGGCCGCGAGGCTGAATCGCATCGGCGTCGCGGCCGGTGTCGTCAATACGATCGGCGACGGGATCGCGCTCGCCGAGGAGCTCGGGCTCGACCCCGTGTGGGACGCCGTCGGCACCGACGGGCGTCGGTCGACGCAGATCCGCTCACCGCTCACCTGGTCTCCGGCGATCCCGGTGAGCGCATCCGCACCCCCGCGACTCGGCGAGCATGACGAGTCCGTGCGGGCATGGCTGGATGCCGATCGCTAGAGCCCGCGATCGCGGAGCGCGAGCCACAGCTCGGCGGCGACATCGGGGTCATCGAGCGAGGCGTCGAGCATCTTCTCCGCGGTGGTGATCCGCGGCCGGATGGTGTTCCGATGCACGCCGAGATCCCGTGCCGTCCGCTCGGCCTGATGGCGATTGCGCAGGTAGGCGATGACCGTGCGCCGCAGTTCCGGCTCCGTGCGCGCGAGCAGGTCGGCCCAGCGTCGTGACCGAGAGCCCGGATCGATGCGAGCCTCTGCGCCGGGATCCGCGCGGTGGAGGGCCATGACCCGGGCGGCTGCGGCAGAGACGTCCTCCAGGGCGACCGGCCCGCTGAAGACTCCGGAATCGGGCGTGGCGTCCGCGTCCGCATCCGCGGAGATCAGGGTGAGATGCACTCCGTGATGGGCGCTCCCGGCACCGAACCCTCCCTCGACGGTCGAGGCGACGCCGGCCAGAACCCGGAAGAGCATCGGCATCTCGATGCCGGCGGCGGTCGCGAGTGCGCGCGCGGCTGCGGGCTCGCCGCGAAGCGCGAGTTCAGCCACCCACGCCTCGGGCGCCGGGCCTCCGCGTTCCCGCGCGCTCAGCAGTCGCAGCAGGGCCGTGGCGGTGAGGGCGAGCTGGCGGTCCGCGCTGCCGAAGGGTCTGCCCGCTCCGAGCGCGAGCGCCCCGCGGGTGCGTTCGCCGTCGGCCACCGCGTGCGCGACGACCGTCGACCCGTGCGACACGAACGACGCGGCCTCGACTCCCGAGCGCAGAAGGGACCTCTCCACGTCGGCGCGGACGGAAGGCAGCATGCTCTCGAGAGACGGCGGATGCAGGATCCCCGCCGAGCCGCCACGACCTATCGGCAGCCATGCGACCCATCCGCCGATCGCCTGTGCCATCACCCGGACGACGGCCGTGATCGGATCCGCTCCGGCTGCGGCCTGCACGAGCCGGGTGTGGGCGTGCGCGGTGCGCATCGCCTCCTCCTGGCCCCCGCGACCCGCGAGTGACCAGAATGCTCGGGAGACGTCGAGGAACGGGACTCCGTCGGGCACCTCGAAGATCGGCACACCGGTCGTGCGGCATCGCTCCACCAGCGCGGACGGAGCATGCTCCCACCCCTCGCCGAGACCGATCCCGATCGCGCCGATGCCCTGCTCGGCGAGTCGGTCGACGTAGACGTCCGCAGAGCCGGCGTGCAACGGGATGCCGGTGGTGAGCAGCAGTTCGCCACCGTCGAGGTAGCGGCCGGGGTCATCGAGCTCGGAGACATGCACTCCGGTGATGCCGCGCGCGGCGTCGAACGGTGCGAGAGGGCGCAGCGAGGCGCCCGATGCGAGAGCGAGTTCTCCGAGCGAGACCATGTCGCCATTGTGCAGTATGCCTGATTCACTCGGCAAGACAGGGCGATGTGTCAGACGCGACGCCAACCCGTCGCCCTAGCGTCGACCTCATGACCACCGCTCCGCATCTGCTCACCGAGATCCCCGGCCCGCGATCGCGCGAGCTCCACGCTCAGCGCACCGCCGCCGTCGCGTCCGGGTTCGGAATCGCCCTCCCCGTCTTCATCGCCCGCGCGGGCACCTCCACTCTCGAGGACGTCGACGGCAACACGCTCATCGATCTCGCCTCCGGTATCGCCGTGACCAGCGTCGGCGCGGCGAACCCCCATGTGCGTGAGAACGTCGCCGCCCAGCTCGACCTCTTCACCCACACGTGCTTCATGGTGACCGAGTACGAAGGGTTCGTGCGCGTGGCCGAATGGCTCAATGCCCACGTGCCCGGCGACTTCGACAAGCGCACCGCCCTGTTCAGCACGGGAGCGGAAGCCGTCGAGAACGCGGTGAAGATCGCGCGGGCGCACACCGGCCGACCCGGGGTGCTCGTGATCGACGAGGCGTACCACGGCCGATCCCTGCTGACGATGGCGATGACCGCCAAGGAGCACCCGTACAAGACCGCGTTCGGCCCGTTCCCGCATGACGTCGTGCGGGGACCGAACGCCAACCCGCTGCGCGGTGAGGGTGCCGATGCCGCGCTCGCGGAGATCGAGCGGATCGTCGTCGAGCACGGCCCCGAGCACTTCGCGGCGCTCGTCGTCGAGCCCATCCAGGGCGAGGGCGGATTCATCGTCCCCGCCGAAGGGTTCCTCCCGGGGCTCCGCCGCATCGCGGACGCCCACGGCATCGTGCTCGTCATCGACGAGATCCAGAGCGGCCTGGGCCGCACGGGGCGCCTGTTCGCGAGCGAGCACGAGGGAGTCGCCGGCGACATCACGCTCACGGCCAAGGCCCTCGGCGGCGGGCTGCCGCTGAGTGCGGTCACGGGCCGTGCCGAGATCATGGACGCCGCCCACCCGGGCGGCCTCGGGGGCACGTACGCGGGCAATCCTCTCGCCTGCGCCGCGGCGCTCGCCGTGTTCGACGTGCTCGAAGATCCCCAGCTGCTGCCGGGGGTCGAGCGCATCGAGAAGACGATCCGTGCCCATCTCGAGCCACTGCTCGCCGACTTCCCGGTCATCGCCGAGGTGCGAGGGCGAGGAGCCATGATGGCGATCGAGTTCGCCGACCCGGACACGCTCACGCCGCGCGCCGACCTCGCTCAGCGGGTCGCCGCCGCCTGTCACGCGGCGGGCGTGCTCACCCTGACCTGCGGCACGCACGGCAACGTCATCCGCCTGCTCCCGCCTCTCGTGATCGAGCAGGACGTGCTCGACACCGGGCTCGAGATCCTCAGCCGTTCCATCCGCTCCATCGCCGCCGAGGAGGCTGCAGCATGACCGCCGTTCCCGACCTTCTCGACTTCGACGAGATGCTCAGCGACGACGAACGGGCGACGCGCGATCGCGTGCGCGCTTTCGTCGATGCCCGCATCCGTCCCCACATCGCAGACTGGTACGACCGCGCGATCTTCCCGACCGAACTCGTGCCCGAGCTGGCCGAGCTCGGACTGCTCGGCATGCATCTCTCGGGATACGGGTGCGCCGGCCGCAGCGCGGTCGAGTACGGATTGGCTGCGATGGAGCTCGAGGCGGGCGACTCGGGCCTGCGCACCTTCGTCTCGGTGCAGGGTTCGCTCGCGATGAGCGCGATCCACAAGCACGGCAGTGAGGACCAGAAGCAGGAATGGCTGCCTCGCATGGCACGCGGCGAGGTCATCGGATGCTTCGGACTCACCGAGCCCAACTCCGGTTCCGATCCGTCGAGCATGACCACGTTCGCGCGTCGCGACGGCGACGGGTGGGTGATCAACGGAGCGAAGCGGTGGATCGGCCTCGCCTCGATCGCGCAGGTCGCGATCATCTGGGCGCAGACGGATGACGGCGTTCGCGGCTTCATCGTGCCCACCGACTCCGACGGGTTCGTCGCGACGCCGATCGCGCCGAAGCTCTCGATGCGCGCATCGATCCAGTGCGACATCACGCTCACCGACGTGCGCCTGCCGGCGAACGCACAGCTGCCGGATGCTCGCGGCCTCCGCGCGCCGTTCTCCTGCCTGAACGAGGCGCGCTACGGCATCGGCTGGGGTGTGATCGGCGCCGCGCGCGACAGCTACGCCACGGCGCTGTCGTACTCCCGCACCCGTATTCAGTTCACTCAGCCGATCGCCGCGTTCCAGCTCACCCAGCAGAAGCTCGTCGACATGGCCGTCGAGATCGAGAAGGCCCAGCTGCTCGCTCTGCGTCTGGGCAGGTTGAAGGATGCGGGACGGCTCGCGCCGCATCAGATCTCGGTCGCCAAGCTCAGCAACACCAGGGCGGCCATCGCGATCGCCCGCGAGGCGCGGACCGTCCTCGGCGGCAACGGGGTGTCCGGCGACTACTCGCCGCTGCGTCACGCCGCGAACCTCGAATCCGTGCGCACGTACGAGGGCACCGACGAGGTGCACACGCTCGTGCTGGGCGCGCACATCACCGGATTCTCCGCGTTCCGCGGCACTGTCACCGAAGGAGCATCATGACCGTCATCGCCCTGCGCCACTTCATCGACGGGACCTGGGTCGACGGCGGGGGAGAGCCCCTCGTCGACGTGAATCCGAGCCGCCCGAGCGACGTCGTCGCCGAAGGCCCCGGTGCGTCGGACACGGATGTCGATCGCGCCTATGCGGCCGCCCGCGCGGCGTTCGACGGCTGGCGTCGCACACCGGCACGCGCGCGCGCCGGCATACTTCTCCGCGCGGCGGACATCATCGAGTCGCATCGTGACGAATGGGGGAGGGAGCTGGCGCGCGAAGAGGGCAAGACCCTCGTCGAGGCCGTGGCCGAGACCGGCCATGCCGCGAACATCCTCCGCTTCCACGCTCAGGAGGTGGAGCGTCAGAGCGGCGGTGTCTTCGAGTCTCCGAGCCCGGGCGAGCGCATCCTCGTGATCCGACGACCGGTGGGTGTCGTCGGGGCGATCACGCCCTTCAACTTCCCGATCTCGATTCCTGCCTGGAAGCTCGCTCCGGCCCTGGTCTGGGGCAACACGGTGGTCTGGAAGCCCGCGACGTTCGTCCCCGTGCTCGCGATGCGATTCGCGGAGGCACTCGAGCAGGCCGGTCTGCCCCGGGGAGTGCTGAACCTCGTGAACGGCACGGCCGCCGTGGGGGAGGCGATCGTCTCGCACCCGGATGTCGACGCGGTGACCTTCACCGGATCCACGAAGGTGGGCCGGATCATCGCCGCGCAGCTGGCGGCGCGCGGGATCCCGTTCCAGGGTGAGCTGGGCGGCAAGAACGCGTCGCTCGTTCTCGCCGATGCCGACCTCGACGTCGCCGTCGAGCAGGTGGCCGTCGGCGCGTTCCGTGCCGCGGGGCAGAAGTGCACGGCCACGTCTCGGGTGATCGTGCACGACGCGGTCGCCGACGAGTTCCTGCGCCGGCTCGCGGGCCGCACCGAGCGGATGGTGGTGGGCGATGCCCAGGATCAGGCGGTCGAGGTCGGACCCGTCGTCGACGGCGCCGCGCGAGACCGTGTCGCGGCCGCCATCGCGCGCGCTCGGACGTCCGCGACAGCAGTGGTCGCCCCGGAACCGTTTGGGCCCGGCGACCTCGATGACGGCTACTTCATCGCGCCGTCGGTGTTCGAGCTCGACGAGGACGACCCGGGCGAGCTGTGGACGGAGGAGCTGTTCGGCCCCGTGATCGGCGTGCGCCGGGTATCGAGCACCGCGGAGGGGATCGCGCTCGTCAACGACAGCGAGTACGGCCTCTCGACCGCGGTCTTCACGACCGGTCTCGCGGACGCACTGAGCGCGATCGAGGAGATCAGGGTCGGAGTCGTGCACATCAACTCGGCGTCGGCCGGCGCAGATCTGCACGTGCCGTTCGGCGGCAGCGGTGCGAGTGCGCTCGGCCCGAAGGAGCAGGGGGCCGCAGCCCGGGAGTTCTTCACCGAGACGGCCACTGTGTATCTGAAGGGCTGATCCCGGCGGGAGCGGATGCCTCCACTGCCGTGTCCGATTTCCGCCAGCCGGTGTCGGTTGCGGGTGGCAGAGTGGAGGCATGAGCCTGGCCGTGACCGACTTCGACGAGCGGTACCGTGCGATCAGTGCGCGCGACACCCGCTTCGACGGGCAGTTCGTGACCGCGGTGCGCTCGACCCGCATCTACTGCCGTCCCAGCTGTCCGGCGCGCACGCCCAACCCTGAGAACGTCACCTTCTATCCGACCAGCGCCGCGGCCCACGAGGCCGGATTCCGCGCCTGCAAGCGCTGCCTCCCCGAGGCCGCTCCCGGGTCGCCCGCGTGGGATCTGCGCGGCGACGTGGCGGCGCGGGCGATGCGGCTGATCTCTGCCGGTGTCGTCGAACGCGAGGGGGTCGCCGGCCTCGCCGCGCGCCTGGGGTACTCGACACGGCACCTCGCTCGGCTGCTCTCGACCGAGCTCGGTGCAGGTCCTCTCGCCCTCGCCAGAGCGCATCGGGCGCACATGGCGCGGATGCTCCTCGTCGGCACCGACATGCCGATCTCCGAGGTGGCGTTCTCGGCCGGTTTCGCCAGCATCCGGCAGTGCAACGACACGATCCGCGAGGTGTTCGCGCTCACCCCCGGCGAGCTCAGGGCGCGACGGCGCGTGCCGGGAGCGGTCGTGCCGGGTGAGATCGATCTCGTGCTTCCGTATCGCGGCCCGCTCGACGCAGGCGGCATCTTCGACTGGATGGGGGCCCGGGCCGTGGCGGGGGTCGAGGTGGCCACCTCCAGCTCGTTCTCCCGGCACCTGCGGATGGCCGGGGGACCCGCCTGGTTCGAGGTGAGCCTCGACGGGGCCGAGCGCCTGCATCTGCGCGCCCGGGTCGCGCAGCTCGGCGACCTGGCGCCCCTGGTGTCCACGGTGCGGCGGATCTTCGACCTCGACGCCGATCCGTCGGCCGTCGATCAGGCACTCGGCACGCATCCGGAGCTCGCGCCGCTGGTCGCGCGCACGCCCGGCATCCGCGTGCCGGGATCCGCAGATCCGCACGAGATGCTGATCCGGGCGATGATCGGTCAGCAGATCACCGTCGTCGCCGCGCGCACCGCGCTCACGGCGCTCACCGAGGCCCTGGGGGAGCGCACCGAGCAGGGACTCCTGTTCCCGACCATGTCGGCGATCGCCGAGCACGGCGCCGAGGTGCTGCGAGGGCCGCGGGCCCGCATCCGGGCGATCGTGGGGGCGGCGGCGGCGCTCGCCGACGGATCCCTCACGCTCACCGTCGGAGACGACGGCGCCCAGCAGCGTGCGGCGCTTCTCGCCATGCCGGGGATCGGCCCGTGGACCGCCGACTACGTGCGGATGCGTGTTCTCGGAGACCCCGACATCCTGCTTCCCGGCGACGTGGCGCTGCGCGCCGGTGCGGCGGCCTCGGGCCTGCCGGGAGATCCGATCCCGCTGGTCGCCTGGGCCGAGCGTGCCGCTCCGTGGCGCAGCTATCTCAGTGCTCACCTCTGGCGCGCGGCGCCGGTGCGTCCGCGACGCACATCTCAGAGATCCGTTCCGAAGGAGACATCATGACCGCCCTCATCCAGACTCTGGACACCCCCGACGGGTCGTTCACCATCCTCGCCGACGAGCGCCAGCGGGTGCTGGCGTCGGGGTGGACCGCCGATCAGGGCGCGATCATCGGGCGTCTCTCGCCGTCCGCGCAGCCGTCCACCCTCGCCGAGGGCGAGACCGATGCCGCGGCCGCCGTCCTGGCTTTCTACGCGGGTGACCTGTCGGCGGTCGACACGGTCGCCGTCCACCAGACCGGCACCGCGCTGCAACTGGCCGGATGGGCGGCGCTGCGCACGATCGCACCGGGGGAGCCGTTGACCTACACGTCGTTCGCCGCGCATCTCGGCAACCCCCGGGCGGTCCGCGCTGCGGCGTCGATCTGCGCCAGGAACGCGCCCGCGCTGTTCGTGCCGTGCCACCGGGTGCTGCGCTCGGACGGCACCATGGGCGGGTTCGCGTGGGGCACGGGCGTCAAGTCGAGCCTGCTCGAGCGGGAGGCCGGGCGGAGCTGACGCGGCGATTCTCAGGGAATCGGGAATCTCTCTTGCGGTCAGCTGGTTCACAGGAATAGGCTGGTGGGCTGTCGCACCGACCGGACGACATAGCCGAGCCCCTGAGGAGGACACCATGACATCGATCTCCGCTGCGCAGATCGCCGCTCTCGGCTCGACCCCGGTGCGCCCGCTCCGCTAGAGCCGTTCTCCCCCCGCACGACGTCACCGGATGCCGGACTCCGAGAGTCCTTTCGCGCGTCCGTCCCCTTCAGCAACCGCTTCCCCATACGAAACTCGTCTGAGAGACATGTCTTCCTCGCCTTCATCGCAGAACGCCTCGCCGTCCTCCACCCTCTCCACTCCCGCCGCTCTGTGGCGCCTCAAGCCGTTCGTCAAGCCGGTCATCTGGCGACTCGCCGGCGGTGCCGCGAGCGCGCTCGTCGCCGCGATCATCGCCCTGATGATCCCGATCGTGCTCGAGCAGATCATCCGCGGACCGGTGCAGGCGGGTGCGCTGGAGGGCATCGCCTGGGGAGCGCTCGCCGTCTTCGCCCTCGCTCTCGGTGAGGCTCTGATGGTGTGGCTGCGCCGCCAGTTCGTGCTCAACCCCGCCACGCAGGTCGAGTACAAGATGCGCACCGAGCTCTACTCGCGTCTGCAGACGCTCCCGGTGTCGTTCCACGACCGCTGGCAGTCGGGCCAGCTGCTGAGCCGCATGATGCAGGACATCGGCCTCATCCGCCGGTGGCTGGCCTTCGGCCTCGTGCTGCTGGTGGTCAACCTGCTCACGATCGTGATCGGCTCGGTGCTGCTGTTCCGCTGGCACTGGCTGCTGGGCGTCATCTTCATCGTGACCGCGATCCCCCTGTGGATCCGCGGGTACCTGTTCGAGAAGCGCTACGGTGCGCTCACGCGTCGCAGCCAGGACCAGGCCGGAGACCTCGCGACCAGCGTCGAGGAGAGCGTGCACGGCATCCGCGTGCTCAAGGCGTTCGGCCGGGGGAAGCACGCGCTCAGTCGCTTCAGCCGCCAGGCCGAGACCCTGCGCGAGACCGAGATGAGCAAGGCCGGCGCGATCGCGTCGATCTGGTTCTGGCTCGACCTGATGCCGCAGATCGCCTTCGGCCTCAGCCTGATGTCGGGCATCTGGCTGATCTCGCAGGGCGAGATCGATCAGGCGCAGCTGTTCGCGTTCTTCGCGATGGCCGTCGTGCTGCGGTGGCCCATCGAGTCGATCGGCTTCCTGTTCTCGTTCATGCTCGACGCACGCACCGCGACCGATCGCGTGTTCGACATCTACTCCGAGACGAACTCGATCGCCGACCCCGAGAAGCCGGTGCACATCGCCGAGCCGCGCGGCGAGCTCGCGTTCGAGGGGGCGCGCTTCCGCTACCAGGACGCCGCCGCCGACGAGCGCGATCTGCTCGACGGCATCGACCTCGTGCTGCGTCCGGGCGAGACCATGGCCCTGGTCGGTCTCACCGGCAGCGGCAAGACCACGCTGACCACGCTGCCCACGCGTCTGTACGACGTCACCGGCGGCCGCGTCACGCTCGACGGCGTCAACGTGCGCGACCTGCCGCTGGCCGAGCTGCGCCAGCACATCGCGATGGCCTTCGAAGACGCCACGCTGTTCTCGGCGACGGTGCGCGAGAACGTGCTGCTCGGTCGGGCCGACCTCGATGTGCACAGCGACGAGGGCGAGCGCGTGCTGCGCGAAGCGCTCGACGTCGCGCAGGCGGCCTTCGTCGACACGCTGCCGGAGGGCGTGGAGACGGTGATCGGCGAGGAGGGGCTCAGTCTCTCCGGCGGTCAGCGTCAGCGTCTCGCGCTGGCGCGCGCCGTCGCGGCCGCACCCAAGGTGCTCGTGCTCGACGATCCTCTGTCGGCGCTCGACGTCGACACCGAGGCGCTCGTCGAGGAGGCGCTGCGGCACGTGCTCGCCGACACCACGGCGATGATCGTGGCCCACCGTCCCTCGACCGTGGCGCTCGCCGACCGCGTGGCTCTGCTCGAGGCGGGGCGGGTGACCGCGGTGGGCACGCACTCCGAGCTGCTCAGGACGAGCAGCCACTACCGCCACGTCATCTCCAGCCTCGAGGCGGAGGAGGCGGCGCGCACAGGGGCGATCCCGATCATCCGCGACGCCGAGGTCGAGATCGACGCGACGGTCGCCGAGGGCATCCGTGCGGAGTCCGCCGACGATGCTTCGTCAGGCTCAGCAACCGCAGTCGAAGAGGACAAGGAGGTGCAGCGATGAGCTCCACCATCACCGGAACGCAGGACGAGGACCGCTCCCGCTACACCAAGGAGGAGAGCAGGGCGATCCGTCGCCGATCGCTGCACCTGCTGGGCTCGCTCGTCCGGCCGCTGAAGCCGCGGATCATCCTCGCCGCGGTCGTGCTCGTCATCTCGACGGCGCTGCAGGTGGCGGGACCGATCCTCATCAGCATCGGCCTCGACCGTGCCCTGCCGGCCGTCCTCGAGCGCGCGGACTGGATGCCGACCTTCATGATCGGCGGCATCTACCTGCTCGCGGGCGCCGTGGCCGCGGCGATGATCGCCTGGTACGTGATCATCGCGGCCAAGCTCACCCAGGCGGTGCTGCTCGACCTGCGCAAGCGGATCTTCCTGCACACCCAGCGCCTCAGCCTGGAGTTCCACGAGTCGTACACGTCCGGCCGCATCATCTCCCGGCAGACGAGCGACCTGGATTCGATCAAGGAACTTCTCGACGGCGGCCTCAACGAGCTTGTCTCGGGCGTGCTCTTCGGTCTGTTCACCTTCATCGCCCTGTGCGTGTGGGACTGGCAGTCCGGGCTCATCCTGGCGATCGGCGGCATCCCGCTGTTCTTCCTGATGCGCTGGTTCTACTCGCGCTCGCAGCTGGTCTACCGCGAATCGCGCGTCATCAGCGCGAAGGTGATCGTGCAGTTCGTCGAGACCATGACGGGGATCCGCGCGGTCAAGGCGTTCCGCAAGGAGCCGCGCAACGACGTCGTCTTCCAGAAGATCGCCGGCGAGTACCGCGACGTCAACCGGCGTTCGATGCTGCTGTTCGGCACCTTCGAGCCCGGCCTGATGGGAGTGGCCGCGCTCGTGCTCGGCATCGTCGTGCTGTGGGGCGGTATCCGCGTCTCGGAGGGCGCTCTCACGGTCGGCGTGCTGCTGTCCGCCGTGCTGTACGTGCGCAACTTCTTCGCGCCCATGCAGGAGATCGCGATGTTCCTCAACTCGTACCAGTCGGCCACGGCGGCGCTCGAGAAGGTCTCGGGCGTGCTGGAGGAGGTTCCGACGGTCCCGGACCCCGAGAAGCCGGTCGATCTGTGGGAGTCCCGCGGGCACGTCCGGTTCGACGAGGTCACCTTCGGGTACAACGGCGAGAAGACGATCCTGCCGAACTTCTCGCTCGACATCGCGGCGGGCCAGACGATCGCGCTGGTCGGGACGACCGGGGCGGGGAAGTCGACCCTCGCGAAGCTGATCTCCCGGTTCTACGACCCCTCCGCCGGATCGGTGACGCTCGACGGCGTCGATCTGCGAGACCTGCATCCGAAGGACCTCCGCCGCGCCATCGTCATGGTGACGCAGGAGGCGTACCTGTTCAGCGGCACGGTCGCCGACAACATCGCGCTCGGCAAGCCGGACGCCTCGCTCGAGGAGATCCGGGCCGCGGCGCGGGCGGTCGGCGCGGACGGGTTCATCTCGTCGCTGCCCGACGGCTACGGCACGGATGTGAACAAGCGCGGCGGTCGCGTGTCGGCGGGTCAGCGTCAGCTGATCTCGTTCGCGCGCGCCTTCCTCGCGGACCCCGCGGTGCTCATCCTCGACGAGGCGACCGCATCGCTCGACATCCCGTCGGAGCGGCTGATCCAGGACGCCCTGCAGACCCTGCTGAAGGACCGCACCGCGATCATCATCGCGCACCGGCTGTCGACCGTCGCGATCGCCGACCGTGTGCTCGTGATGGAGCACGGCAGGATCATCGAGGACGACACGCCCGCGTCGCTGATCAGCGGCACCGGCAAGTTCGCGCAGCTGCACGCGGCGTGGCAGCAGACCCTGGTCTAGGTCGGGCCGGGTTCTCGGCGGATGGCGATCTCCCCTCGGGAGGTCGCCATCCGCGCTTTTCCCCCGCGGCCGTCGAGGCCTGGGTAGCATCGAAGCATGGACCCTCTGCTGCTCGCCGTCGAGTGGTGGTGGCTCGCGCCCGTCGCGGCCGGAGGGGTGGCGGCCGGAGCGGTGGGCATGGGGCGACGACGTACAGCGGGTGGACGCCGCCTCGAGTTCGATGCCGCGCGCCATGATCTGCGGGCCGCCCGGCAGAAGGCGGTGCAGAGCCGGATGGCGGTCAAGCTCGCCAGGGCAGACGTCACCCGCATCTCGGCCGAGCGCAGCGCGCGTCGCGCGACGGCGGAGCAGGTCGCCGGAGCGAAGCGGATGCTGCGCATCAAGGAGAGCGACGCCAAGGCCGCAGCCGCAGATGTGCGGGCGAAGCAGGTGCGGCTGTCCGCCGCGCGCGCGGCCATCCCCGCATCGCGGGCGCCGCGCCCCCTCGAACGGCTGCAGGGCGAGCATGACGCGGTCGTCCTGCGATGGATGCAGTACGAGACCGACCCTGGACTGCAGATCGCCTATCCCGCGATGACCGACGTCAAGCAGCCCGCGACGGCGGAGTACCTGCGCGCCGCGGGACGCGCGGTCGACGCGCGACGCGCGGCCGACGGCAAGGCGGGACCCGCCGAGTTCGCCGCCTATCGCGACGCGGTCGCCGACCTGGAGCGCGCCTTCGAGGCCGCCGAGCACGCGGCGAGGGTGCGCGCCGGCGAAGAGACCGCATCACCGGCCTCCGCCTGGCAGGAGACCGCACAGGACATGCTGAACCGCTCGACGGAGGCGATCGATCGTGCGGCCGGTGCGGCGGCATCCGCGCTCGCCGCCTGGAACGAACGCCGTCGCCCCGACAAGCGCTGACGCCGCCGCCCCGTGCGGGTCACTGGGTCACCGGGTCACCCGGTCACCTCTGCGAGGTCCACCGGGTACGTCACCTCGACGCCGTCGGGCGAGGTGACCGTGACGGACGCCGTGCCGGTCCCGCCGGGGAACACCCGCATCCGCAGTCCCTCGTGGTAGTCGTAGTCCGGCCGGTCGACGCGCGCACCCCAGGGGAGCACGGTGCCGGGGCGCACGTACAGCGGCAGCGAGTCGAAGCCGTGGACCTCGCGGCGCCAACCGCCGCCCTGCACGGTCTCGCCGGTCAGCAACGACGTCCAGGCGCCGTCCGGCAGGTAGAACTCGACCGAGCCGTCGGCGGAGAAGACCGGTGCGACGAGCAGGCTCGAGCCGAGCATGTACTGCCGGTCCAGGTAGCCGACCGCCGGATCCTCGGGGAACTCCAGCTGCATCGGACGCATCACGGGCAGGCCGGTCCGCGAGGCGTCGATGCCCTGCTGATACAGGTAGGGCATGAGCTGCATCTTGAGGTGCGTGAAGCGCCGGGTGACGTCGACGGCCTCCTCGTCGAACGCCCACGGCACCCGGTAGGAGCTGGAGCCGTGGAATCGCGAGTGCGAGCCGAGCAGGCCGAAAGCGGTCCATCTCTTGAAGACGCCGGCGTCCGGCGTGCCCTCGAATCCGCCGATGTCGTGGCTCCAGTACGCGAACCCGCTCAGTGCCAGCGACAGACCGCCCCGCAGGGTCTCGGCCATCGAGGCATACGTCGAGGTGGAGTCGCCGCCCCAGTGCACCGGCATGCTCTGGCCGCCCGCCGTGGCGGACCGGGCGAACAGCACGGCGTCGCCCGGTCCGCGGGCCTCGACGAGCACATCGTGCACCGCGCGGTTGTAGAGGTCGGTGTAGAGGTTGTGCATGCGTGACGGATCCGCGCCGTCGGCCCAGACCACCTCGGTGGGGATGCGCTCGCCGAAGTCGGTCTTGAAGCAGTCCACCCCCTGGTCGATCAGCCGGCGCAGATGCGCCTGATACCAGGCGGTGGCGGAGGGGTTCGTGAAGTCGACGAGACCCATGCCCGCCTGCCACAGATCCCACTGCCACACGGAGCCGTCCGGGCGGCGGACCAGGAATCCCTGATCCGCCGCCTCGCGGAACAGCGGGGAGCGCTGGGCGATGTACGGATTTATCCACACGCACACCCGGAGGTCCTTGGCGTGCAGTCGCGACAGCATCCCCTCGGGGTCGGGGAACACCCTGGTGTCCCAGACGAAGTCGGTCCAGTTGAACTCGCGCATCCAGAAGCAGTCGAAATGGAACACCGACACCGGCAGGTCGCGCGCAGACATCTCGTCGATGAACGAGCTGACGGTCTGCTCGTCGTAGTCGGTGGTGAAGCTCGTCGAGAGCCACAGACCGTACGACCAGGCGGGCACCACGGGAGGTCTGCCGGTCAGCGCCGTGTACCTCGCGATCACGTCCTTCGGGGTGGGGCCGGCGATCACGAAGTACTCGAGCACCTCGCCGGGGACCGAGAACTGCACCCGCTCGACCGACTCAGAGCCGATCTCGTACGAGACGTGGCCGGAGTCGTTCACCAGCACCCCGTATCCACGGTTCGACAGGTGGAACGGGATGCTCTTGTAGGCCTGCTCGCTGGAGGTCCCGCCGTCGGCGTTCCAGACGTCGACGGACTGGCCGTTCTTGACCAGCGGCCCGAACCGCTCGCCGAGGCCGTAGACGAGCTCGCCGACCCCCAGGTCGAGCTGTTCGTGCACGAACACGGAGTCTCGGGGGGCGGACCCGCCCTGACGCGCGTTGTCGACGATGCCGGGATCGACCTGGGCGTCGTGCGCGAGCCGGATGTACCCCTGCGACTTGGGGCCACTGCCGGTGACCCGACGGCCCTCGACCTCGAACGAGAGATCCCAGGGGGCGCCGGCCGAGATCCGGGCGATCAGGGCGCCGGCATCGAGCACGCCGCCCTCGGTGGTGATGTCGCGCGTCGCGTGCCCCGACCCGGCGCCGGGGAGCCGGAAGCCCTCGTGTCGCAGGCCGCCCTCGTGGTGAGCGATCCGCACCCGGATCACGCCCTCCGCCGGAGAGGAGAGCGTGGTCGTAAGCACCGGGCGGTTGAGCGTGTCGCCACGGCCGGCGATCACCCTGGTGGGGGCGGTGATGACGAGGCCGGCGCCGTCCGGCGTGTCATCCGTCTCGGCGATGTCGTAGGCCTGCTGGGCGTAGAGCGCCGTGACACCCGGTCGCAGCTGCCAGAACCCGTCGGTGAACTTCATTACTTGACTGCTCCTGCCGTGATGCCGCGCGTGAGGGTGCGCTGGAAGATGAGGAAGAAGATGAGCGTGGGGATGATGCCCAGCAGCGCCGAGGCGCTCGTGGTGGTCACGTCCATCAGCCGGTCGCCCTGCAGCACGCTGATCGCGACGGGGACCGTCTGGTTCGCGTTCGAGGCGAGGAAGGTCAGCGGGATGAGGAACTCGTTCCACGTCCAGATGAAGAAGAAGATGAGCAGCACCGACAGGGTCGGCCGGCTGATCGGGAAGACCACGCGCCAGAGGATCTGCCAGCGGCTGGCGCCGTCGAGCGACGCGGCCTCGAGGATCTCCTTCGGGAACGTGCCGTAGACGGACGAGAGCAGATACGTGCCGAACGCCGCCTGGATGACGGTGAAGACGATGATCACCGCCCACACGTTGTCGTACAGCCCGACCGATTTGAACATGAAGTAGAGCGGGTAGAGCAGCGCCTCCTGCGGCAGGAGGTTGGCCATCAGGAACAGCAGCACGATCCAGCTGCGGCCGCGGATTCGGCCGATGCCGATCGCGAACGCGTTCAGCATCGAGATCACCACCGCGAGCACCGAGACGACGCCCGCGATGAGGATCGAGTTCCACACCTTCTCGGGAAAGTTCACCCGCTCCCAGAACTTGATGATGCCGCCGAAGTCGAGGGTCTCCGGGAGGGCGAGCGGACCGGAGGTCGCGTAGTCGACGGGCGACTTGAACGAGTTGACGAGCACGAGGTAGAACGGCGCGATGACCAGCACCGCTCCCACGACGACGAGGGCGAGCAGCAGCCAGTCGACCGGACGCTTCTTCGTCATGCCCCCGCGGGGGCGGGCCTTGCCCGGCGTCCCGGTGACGATGGCAGTGGTGGCGTGCATCACAGACCCGCCCTTTCCTTGCGCTCGAGGGAGTTCTGCACGCGGATGAAGATGATCGACACGATGACCACGACGATGGTGAGCACGGTGGCGATGGTCGCTCCGTAGCCCACGTTCCGCTTGGTGAAGAACTCCTGGTACGCGTAGTACGCGGGCACGAGGGTCGCACCCGCGGGTCCGCCTCTCGTGATGATGTAGACCGGACCGAAGACCTTCAGCGCGGCGATGGTGCAGGTCAGGGTGACCACGAAGATCTCCGGGCGGATGATGCTGGCGGTGATCGAGGTGAAGCGCTGCAGCCAGTTGGCGCCGTCGAGCTCCGCCGCCTCGTACAGTTCGGGGTCGACGCGCTGCAGGGCGGCCATGAAGACCACGACGGGGTAGCCGAGCTGCACCCACACCATCACGACCATCAGCACGATCAGGGCGGAGGGCATCTGACCGAGCCAGTCGTAGGCCGGGAGGCCGAGCGCCCCCAGGATCTGGTTGAGCGCGCCGTCACCGCCCGGTCGCACGATCCAGCCGATCACGATGCCCGCGACGGCGATCGGCAGGATCTGCGGGAGGTAGTACGTGGCGCGCAGGAAGCTGCCGACCCTGCCGCCGAACTTGCGACCGACGACGTCGAACAGCAGCGCGGCGACGATCAGGCCCACGATCGTCGGGACCACGACCATCGCGATGATCATCCACACCGAGTTCGTGAAAGAGGTCCAGAAGTCGCCGTCGGTGAGGATCTTCTGCCAGTTCTCGAGCCCGATGAACTCCGGGGTGCGCACTCCCTTCCACTTCGTGAAGGTCAGGTAGAGGTTCCAGACCAGCGGGACGATGACGACGACGAGCAGCAGAGCGAAGCCGGGGAGCAGGTAGATCCAGTAGGCCCCGGTCCCTCCGCGGCGCTGCGGGATCGACGGCTCCTCGGGCGGCAGCTTCGTGCGGCCCTCGCGACGGGTGGCGAGTGACATGTTCATCTCCAGGAGGGTGCGGGGGCGACGCCGCGCGGACGCCGCCCCCACGAGCGGATCAACGGAATTCCGAGGTGCCTTCGTCGTACTGCTCACCGAGCTTCGTGTTCGTGGTCTCGGCATCCTGTGCTCCGGTGATCAGACCCTGGAGTTCCTGCACGATCACGTCGTAGAAGCCGGGGGCGGGCCAGTCCGGGTAGAAGGACAGCCCGTCCGCATCCAGCACGCCGTTGAACGTCTCGATCAGGGCCGCGCTCTTCTCGTCGGTGATGTCGGCGGGCTCGGCCGCGACCGGGAGGCCGCCGTTGTTGCCGATGATCGCCTGGATCTCGGGGCGCATCGTGATGTCGATGAACTCGTAGGCGAGCTCCTTGTTCGATGCGTTCTCGGGAACGACCCACAGGTTGCCGGAGGATCCGAGCGACAGGTCGGCGCCGGGGAAGGCGGTCATCGTCCAGTCGAAGCCGGTCGCCTCCGAGACGAAGCGCCCGAACCACCAGGACCCCGACACGAAGATCGGCGAGGTGCCGTTGATGAACGAGACACCCGCGTCCTCGGCTTTGACCGACGAGACGTCGGAGGCGATGTAGCCCTTGTCCATGTACTCCTGCAGGGTCTCCGTCGCCGCGGTGACCTCGGGGCCCTGCCAGTCGACGGGCTCCTTGTACAGCTGGTAGTCGTCGACGAAGCCGCGATCGCCCGCGTTCAACGCGAGCTGGTACCAGAGCTGGCCGAGGGGGTATTCGGCACCCGCCTCGGCGAGCGGCGTGACGCCCTGTGCGACGAACGCGTCGAGGACGTCGACGAACTCGTCGTAGGTGGTGGGGATCTCGAGGCCGGCGGCGGCGAAGGCGTCCTCGTTGTAGTAGACGCCGACGAACTCGCCGTAGTTCGGGATGCCGAACCAGGTGTCGCCGCCCATGACGCCGTCGTCGGAGTACTTCGCGGTGGTCTGCAGCGAGGGGGCGAGCTTGTCGTCCCAGCCGTACTCGTCCACGGCGTCGGAGATGTCCGCGATCAGGCCGGTGGAGGCCAGGAACCCGGCGGTCGCGTTGCCCTTGTTGAACTCCATCAGATCGGGGGCGGCGTCGGTGTCGAGCACCTGGCTGGCCGTCTTCTGGATCTGCTCGAACGACTTCTCCTCGAACTCGACCGTGGCTCCGGTCTCCTCCTCGAAGATCGCGATCGCCTCGGCCCACGCCTTGCCCATCGCGCTGTCCGCACCCTCGTAGTGCCAGAGCGTGAGGGTCTGTCCGTCACCGCCCTCGTCGCCGGATCCCGCCGTGCAGCCGCTCAGTGCGATGCCGGTCGCGGTGAGTGCGGCGAGAGCCGCCAACGTCTTCGTCCTGCGGGTGTTGCGTGCCATCGTCGGCACTCCTTTCTCGGTGGCCCCGGAGGGCCGGACACTTCATCGGGTCGGGTGTTCAGTTGTGGGTGATCGGCTCGAGATCGCATCGTCGAAGCGTTTCGACAAAATCGACGCGACCGCGATTCTCCGGAGGGGGTCACTCCCGGGCGGGAGCGACCGATCCGGCGGAGAGGTATTCGGGAGGGATGAGGTGGATGCGCGCGGGGGCGTGCGGGTCTTCGAGGCGCTGCACGGCGAGATCGATCGCGAGCTCGCACGACTGCTGCGGCACCAGGGGGATCGTGTCCACGGGCACGGGGAGCGTCGCGGTGTCGAAGGACGCCGCGGCAGAGATCACCGACACGTCCGTGCCGACGGTCAGCCCGCGCTCGGTCATGACGGCGAGCAGCGCCTCGTGCACGTCGCCGACCGCGTGCACCACGAAAGCGCGGATCCCGCGATCGAGGGCGGCCTCGACCGCCGTGCGCACGGCCGACGCATCCGTCGTCGTGACACCGGTGGTCGCCCACTCGAGGGCGACGCCCCGCCGCGTCGCCTGGGCCTGCACCCCGCGGAGCAGCCGGCGCGGGAAGTTCGACTTCACGTACGAGACCTCGGTCTGACCGAGCAGCACGGCGGCGGTATGGCCGGCATCCGCCAGGCGGTCGATCGCGAGGTGCCCTGCGGCCTCGAAGTCGAGGTCGACGCAGGTCAGCCCGTCCGCGTCGTCCGGGATGCCGATGAAGACGGTGGGGGAGCGCAGCGAGCGGGCGATGTCGGCCCGTGCGTCGTCGGGCGCGACGTCGAGCACGAGGATGGCATCGACCAGGTTGCTGGCGGCGACCCTGTTCATCCCCTCGGATGCCTGCTCGTCGGTCAGGAGGAGGATGTCGTAGCCCCGTCGGCGGGCGGCGACCGTGGTCGCCAGCACGAACGCCATGTGGGTGGGCGCGTGCGTGTCGGCACGCAGCGGTTCGGTGAGCGCGAAGATGTGGGTCCGGCGCCCCGCCAGCATCCTGGCGCCGGCATCCGGCTCGTAGCCGAGGGACCGCACCGTGTCCTCGATGCGACGGCGGGTCTTCTCGGAGACGGGCCGCTTGCCGCTGAGGGCGTAGGAGACGGTGCTGATGGACACCCCGGCGGCCTCGGCCACGTCGTGGATCGTCGTCATCGGGACTCCGTCATCATCGTCAGGTCACATCGTCGAAGCGCTTCGCCAGCGGCCTCGGGATCGATGATGACACGCACCTCGCCAGCGCGCAAGGCTTTTGTGGGCAATCGCAACAAATACCTGTGCCGCCGAGGGCAGGAGGGCACGACCGACCGAGGGGCGGATGGCCGACCGTCGAGGGGGAGGGGACCCGAGACCCCGACGCCCGCCTACGAGGCGATGCGGATCTGGGCGATGACCTCGGAGTACTCGGTCTCACCGACCGGGGTGAAACCGACACGGAGGAAGAATGCCTCCGGGCCGTCTTCGCCGGCTTCATAGATGACGTTGACGTGATCGAATCCGCGCGTCCTGGCCTCGTCGAGCAGGCTCTCGACGGCGAAGCGGCCGACGCCCTTGCCCTGGCCCTCGGCATCGACGTTGATGCGCCACAGCACGGAGCGGAAGTGCTCCTCGGGCGCCTCGGCGTCGAAGTTGGCGCTGACGAACCCGACGACGTGATCGTCTTCGAGGACGACTCGCTGCCAGGAGGTCTGCGGATCGATGACGGTCGCAGCGATGCCGTAGGACACCGGAGCGAGGAACTGCTCCTGCCCGGGCTTGAGCGACAGGTTGTTCACGGCGACGATCGTCGCGGCGGAGAGTTCGACCATGCGCAGTTCGGACATAGTCACAGGCTAACGCCTCGGGCGACATCGTGCCCGCAAACCCCGGGTTTTGGTCACGGCCCTGGGTGCGAGCCCCGCGCGAGGCGGTGCGGGCGGCTCCGCGCCCACGCCGGATGGGCCGCTCAGGTATCTTGGTATCGAGACAAATATGCCCTCGCGAACGGAGAACCTCCTGGTGACCGACGACGCCATCATCTACACGTACACGGACGAGGCACCGGCACTCGCCACCGCCTCCTTCCTGCCGATCATCAAGGCCTACACGGGACAGGCCGACATCGAGGTCGAGACCCGCGACATCTCGCTCGGCGGCCGCATCCTCGCCGCCTTCCCGCAGAAGCTCGCTCCCGAGCAGCAGGTCGGCGACGCGCTGGCCGAGCTCGGGGGGCTCGCCACCCTCCCCGAGGCGAACATCATCAAGCTGCCGAACATCTCGGCCTCGATCCCGCAGCTCAAGGCGGCGATCGCCGAGCTCCAGTCGCAGGGATACGACATCCCCTCGTTCCCGGACGAGCCCACCTCCCTCGAGGAGAAGGATGTGCGGGCGCGCTACGACCGGATCAAGGGATCGGCAGTCAACCCGGTGCTGCGCGAAGGCAACAGCGACCGCCGGGCCCCGCTCGCGGTGAAGAACTACGCCAAGAAGCACCCGCATCGCAACAAGGCGTTCGCGCAGGGGTCGAAGACCCGTGTGGCGACGCTCGGTCACGACGACTTCAAGCACAACGAGCGCTCGTGGGTGGCGGCGAAGGACGACGTCCTGAGCTTCCGCCACACCGCCGCGGACGGCACCGTCACGATCCTCAAGGAGGGGCTGAAGGTCCTGCCGCGCGAGATCATCGACGCCACGTTCCTCTCCGCCGCCAACCTCGACGCCTTCCTCGCCGAGACGCTCGAGACGGCGAAGAACGACGACATCCTCTACTCGGTGCACCTCAAAGCGACGATGATGAAGGTCAGCGACCCGATCATCTTCGGCCACGTGGTGCGCGCGTTCTTCCACGATGTCTTCGCACAGCACGGCGACGCGCTCGCCGCCGCAGGGCTCACCGCGAACGACGGACTCGGCTCGATCCTCGCGGGTCTGGGCGGCGTCGCCGGCGGTGACGAGATCGCCGCGGCGTTCGATCGCGCGATCGCCGAGGGGCCCCGCCTGTCGTACACGAACTCGGACAAGGGCATCACGAACCTGCACGTCCCCAGCGACGTGATCGTGGACGCGTCGATGCCCGCCCTGGTGCGCAACGGTGGCAAGCTGTGGGGCGCGGACGGCGGCGAGGCGGACACGCTCGCGGTCATCCCCGATTCCTCCTATGCAGGCGTCTACCAGGCCGTGATCGACGATGTGATCGCGAACGGCCCGCTCGACCCGGCCACGATCGGCACCGTGCCGAACGTGGGCCTGATGGCGCAGGCGGCCGAGGAGTACGGCAGCCACGACAAGACCTTCGAGATCGAGACCGCCGGCACCGTCCAGGTGGTCGACAGCGAGGGCACCGTGCTGATCGAGCACGAGGTCGAGCCCGGCGACATCTGGCGTGCCACGCAGACCAAGCACATCCCGGTCATGGACTGGGTGAAGCTGGCCGTGACCCGGGCGCGTGCGACCGGTGACCCCGCGGTGTTCTGGCTCGACGCGAACCGCTCTCACGACGCGCAGATCATCGCGAAGGTGCACCAGGGACTCGCGACGCTCGACACCAAGGGGCTGACCATCACGATCCTGGCTCCGGAGGAGGCGACGCGTTACACGCTCGCCCGCATGCGTCACGGTCTCGACACCATCTCGGTGACGGGCAACGTGCTGCGCGACTACCTCACGGACCTGTTCCCGATCCTCGAGGTCGGCACCAGCGCCAAGATGCTCTCGATCGTGCCGCTGCTCGCCGGTGGCGGCCTGTTCGAGACCGGTGCCGGTGGCTCCGCTCCGAAGCACGTGCAGCAGCTCGTCGAGCAGAACTACCTCCGCTGGGACTCGCTGGGCGAGTTCTTCGCGCTGGCCGCCTCGCTCGAGCACTTCGCCGACCGCACCGGCAACGAGAAGGCTCGCGTGCTCGCGCAGACCCTCGATGCCGCGACGGGCACGTTCCTCGAAGAGGACCGCTCGCCCGGGCGTGCGCTGGGCACGATCGACAACCGCGGCAGCCACTTCTACCTGGGGCTGTACTGGGCGCAGGAGCTGGCGGCGCAGACGACGGATGCCGAGCTCGCCGCCGCATTCGCGCCGATCGCCGCCACCCTCGCCGAGAACGAGGAGACGATCGTCTCCGAGCTCAACGCGGTGCAGGGCACGCCCGTGGAGATCGGTGGCTACTACCGTCCGGACGACGCGCTCGTCCAGGCCGTGATGCGCCCGTCCGCGACGCTGAACGGGATCGTCGACGCGCTGAACTGACAGACGACACGGAAGAGGGGGCCGGATGCGCGAG
>NZ_JBEOUR010000023.1:0-42634 GCF_040302605.1 Microbacterium sp. NPDC097977 | reverse complement strand
GGGGTGACCAGAGCGCCGACCCCTGAGGGGTCGGCGCCTTCGTCGCATTCACACGAGCGCGACGGTCTCCGGAAGACGAGAGGACTCGCGCGGATGCACGTAGGCGACGGTGAGCACGATCGCCGTGACGGCGAGACCGTCGGCGGCGAGCAGATCGGCCACGGCCGCCCGGACCGCACGCAATGTCTCGATCGCGTTCGCCGTGTACTCGATCCCGAGGGAGGATTCGACGCGCACGCCGCCCTCGCCGCCCATCACTGCGACGAGAGGCTCGTTCGCTGCGGTCACACCCAGCGCCGCAGCGCCGGTGCCCACCAGGTTCGAGACGAGCGAGCCCGCCCGGTAGACGTTCCGCACGCCGGGAGTGCCCAGCACGGCCGCCTGAACCCGCTCGGCGAGCCCGTCATGCACCATCGTCGTCATGATCTGTCCTCCGTCGAACGACTCACCCTCTGGACGTCACGCACCGTGACGTCGATCGCGGTCACCGTGAGATCCGTGTGGGTCTGCACCCGCTCTGCCACCTCTTCGCGAAGCCGCTCGACCGCCAGCGGGATCGACTCGCCGTAGAACGCGTTGACCTCGATCGAGATCCGGATCCGCGCACCGGGAGTGGTGACGTCGCCCTCCAGCTCGGAATGACCGACGAGGATGCCGGGGACCGAGTTCTCCGCCGATCTGATCAGGCCACGGACCGCGCCCTCGGTGATCCCGAAGTCGGACGCAGGGTCGGGATCGGCGAACGGGATACGGCGTCCGGCACGCGCGTCGAGCGCGATGCCGCTGAGGATCCGGTCCACCCAGCTGTCGTCGACCTCGGGCATCGCCGCGGTGTCGGCAGCGATGAGCTCGCCGCCGAGTCCGCGGAGCTGCTCGAGAGCGTCGAGAGCCAGCTGGCACCCCGGGGATCCTTCGATGGAGGGGTCAGTGGGCTCGCGCCCGGCCTCGAGGTAGTCCGTCAGCTCTTCGAGGGTGTGCCCGTCGAGATCGCTCGGATCCAAGCCGAGTTCGCGCACCTCGACGTCAGGAGCGCCCTGGACCTCGGGAACCTCGGGAGCGTCCTGGACCACGGGAGCGTCCTGGACCTCGGGAACCTCCTGGGCCTCGGGAGTGTCGTGGACCTCGGGAGTGTCGTGTTCGTGTTCGTCGGTCATCGCCATGCCTCCATTCGCACGATCATGGATTTACGAGCTCGAGCGAGGAGGCCACGTGCCGTCGACACCGAGATGTCGAGCTCGGTCGCGATCTCGTCGTAGGAGTAGCCGCCCATCTCGCGCAGCACCCAGCATTCGCGCTGCGCGGCCGGAAGCTCCTGCAGAGCCGCTCCCAACGCCGCGACCCCGGCTCGCGCCTCGGCGACGCGGTCGGGCGAGGTCTGCGCGGGAGCGGACTGCTCGACATCATCGACGTCGACCGTGGGACGCAGCGCGCGGATGCGGTCGACGGCCTTGCGGCTCACGATGCGCATCAGCCAGCTCTTGACCTTGGACGGATCGTCGAGTTCCGAGAAACGCTGCCAGGCGGTCACGAACGCCTCCTGCACGATGTCGTCGACATCTGCCGAGGCGTTCAGCATTCGTTGTGTGTATGCGCGCATCATCGGGGTGTACCTGCGCACGAGCACTGCGAACGCGGCGACGTCGCCGTCCATCGCCCGGCTGGCGACGAGCCGGTCGTCCGCTTCTTCCAGCGCAGATCGAAATCGTTCCCCGACCATCTGGTGACCCCCTCGTGTGACCCCTGTGAGAGATTCGGAGCGGACCCGCGATCGGATGGGACCCCCGTCCCCCCGATCGCGCGGTCTCCGCGTCCGAACCCTCTCATCCGTCCGCTGCCCTGCGACTCAGAGCACACGCATGTCGGGCTCGGCGGGGACATCGTCCTCGTCGTCCGACGGGATGTGCACGTCGTTGATCGTCACGTTGATCTCGACGGCCTGCTTGCCGACGTAGTCGGACATCGCACGGGCGACCGCGGCCCGGACGTCGTCGGCGACGGTGTGCAGCGCTGCGGGGTACTCGGCGACGATGGTGATGTCCACGGCGACCTGGGTCTCGCCCACCTCGACGCGGACTCCCTGCGTGAGGTCGGTGGAGTTGAGAGCGTCGCGGATGGCGCCGACCGCACGTGCCGCTCCGCCGCCGAGGGCGTACACACCGTTGACCTCTCGCGCCGCGATTCCGGCGATCTTCGCGACGACGTTGTTCTCGATGATGGTCTCGCCCGTGGACGCGGCCTCGTTCGTCGTGGTGCCGGCCTGTGCCTTGGCCTGGGTTCCGTTCGTGACGTTCGCCATGATGCGCTCCTTCGTAGTCAGTGTTCCCGCCGGAGGGGCGGTTCGCAGTTCAGCGACACTACTAGGACGGATCCCGGGGACGATTCGTCACAAAGAAGTGCGGATCGTCTCTCCGGCGGCTCGAGAACACGGGCTGCCGGCGGGAGGAGCCCGCACCTCGAGGGGAACGGGCTCCCGGCGCTCAGGGGAGGTCGGAGACGTCGACCTCGTCGTCGTCTCCGACCGCGCGCTGCTCCTCGCCGGGGGTCACGGAGTCCGGCTCCGGATCACGGTCGGTGGTCACGAAGTCGGCGTCGACTCCGATCGCGTCGATCCCTGCGTCGTCGTCGGGTGCTGCCTGCGGGTCTGACATGATCGCTCCGATCTGCTGCTGCGGAATGGGAGTGCCAGTCTCTCCGCGACGGCGGCGCCGCGGCATCCCCCTTGACAGGGGCGATCTGAGGATGGCGCGACGGCGGTTCTTCCCCGGATACGCGAAAACCCCCGGCGAACCGGGGGTTTGTCTGATGTAGCAGGAGCGGGGCTTGAACCCGCGACCTCACGATTATGAGTCGTGCGCTCTGACCAGCTGAGCTACCCTGCCGCACCGCATCCGCATCGCAGATACGAACACCGTGAGCCCCGAGTCAGGATTGAACTGACGACCCCTTCCTTACCATGGAAGTGCTCTGCCACTGAGCTATCGGGGCGTGCTGCCCCTCGCGGGGCAACCACACGAGAATACCATCACAGTGGCGTCCTCATGAAATCGAGGTGGGTCAGTACGAGTACCGGCCCGCATTCTCGCGCAACCACGGCAGCGGGTCGATGGTGCTGCCGTTGATGATGATCTCGAAATGCAGGTGCGCACCGTACGAACGACCGGTGTTTCCGGTGTGGCCGACGATGTCGCCGACCTTCACGGTCTGGCCGGCCTTGACCTGGAGCGAGCCGTACTGCATGTGCGAGTAGTGGCTCGTGACGATCTGTCCGTCGATCACGTGGTCGATGTAGACGGTCACACCGTAGGCGCCGCCCTGCTCGGTGGCGATACGGACGACACCGTCGGCCACCGCCTGGATGGGGGCGCCCTCTCCGGGGACGAAGTCGATGCCCTCGTGCAGACGACCCCAGCGCATTCCGTAGCCCGAGCTCATGCCCACGCCCACCTTGAACGGCCACTGGATGGCTGCCTCGGGGTCGTTGGTGAAGACCTCGTTGGAGTAGTTGATGCCCTCTTCAGACGCCACCTGGATCAGCGACACCGTCGAGAAGCTGTCGGAGCGCGTGAGCGACTCGTTCTGCACGTCGGACGAGGTGACGAACGCCTGGATCTCGTCATCGGCGGCGCCGGCCTTCTGCGCCCCGGAGGCGGCCACGAGGGAGGTCGCTGCCAGGGTCGGGGATCCCTGCACCGCGGCGACGGCCTCGGCCGGGAGGGTCATGCCGACGGCGAGGAGTCCGGCGAGGCTCATCACGCCGACGGTGGCGCCGACGGCCAGGAACTTGCGTGCCTGCGGGCGACGGCGCGCGACGTGCACGGTGGGCTCGGCCTCATCGTCGTTACGGTCCGCTGCCGCGGCGGGCATCGGGATGCTGCCGGAGGCCACAGAGCGGAACGCGCGGGCCGCGCTTTCGAAGGCGTCTTCTTCCTCCGACGACGACGACAGCGACGGCGACGGGTCGCTCTCGTCGGATCCGTCGGCGTCACTCGCCTCGGCCTCGGCGGCCGGGACCGGCGCTTCCGGGGCGTCGACCGCGTGCTCGAGGACATCGTCGGTGTCGGGGATCTCGACGATCTCAGCCGACTCGGCCGCCGCTGTCGCTGCAGCGACGGCGGCCGCCGCGACGATGACCTCGGCGGTGTTCAGGCGTTCGCGGGCAGCGCGACGCGACGAAGGGTTCTGAGGAGCGACGGGAGCAGCCTCGGATGCGACATCCGGTACTCCGGCCGCGGGGGCCTCGACGGCCGTGGTGCGGGTGCGGCTGGAGCGCCGTGTGGGCACAGAGGCAGCCTGGGAATTCTCGAAGGGCAAAGCAGATTCTCTCGGTCAGACGTCAAGCTCGGGGGCGCTTTGGACAGTCATCGATTCGGGCCGATGAAAGTAACGATCGGATAAACCCTAGCCTGGTCCACCTGAGAATGCCATGAATCGTTCACTTTTCGTCCTCGAGGAGTTCCCGGATGCGGTCGTGCACTGCGATTCCGCCGGCGACGAGCATCGGTCGAGGCGACCCGCCGCCGTCGATCGAGACGTGCCCTCCGGCCTCGGCGACGAGGAGCGCCCCGGCCGCATGATCCCAGGGTTTGAGGCCCCGCTCGAAGTATCCGTCCAAGCGGCCGGCGGCCACGAACGCGAGATCGAGCGACGCCGCGCCGGCGCGACGCAGGTCCCTGGCCATGGTCATGACGCGTCGCACCGTGGCGAGGTCGCCGTCATGCGTCGTGGGGTCGTAGCCGAATCCGGTGGCGAGCAGCGCGCCGGCCGGCGTCTCGGTCGTGACCGCGAGCCGCTGCTCGCCCAGCCACGCTCCGCTGCCACGCGCGGCCGTGAACATCTCACCGGATGCCGGCGCATGGATCGCGGCGGCGAGCGCCTCCCACTCCCCCACGACGGCCGCGCCGCGGACCGCGGCGATACTCACCGCGTAGGAGGGGATGCCGTAGGCGTAGTTGACCGTGCCGTCGATCGGGTCGACGACCCAGGTGATGCCGCTGCTGCCCTCGTCGGCATCGGACTCCTCACCGAGGAATCCGTCGTCGGGGCGGGCTGTCTGCAGCCGTGCACGGATGAGCGCCTCGACCTCACGGTCGGCGTCGGTCACGATGTCGGCGAGCGTCGACTTGGTGGCTGCCAGGTGCACGCCTTCTGCCCGCCGCCGACGAGCGAGGTCGCCGGCTTCACGGGCGACGTCCGCCGCCAGAGCGACGAGCTCCGTCTCGATGCTCACTGCGGGGGACGCGGCGGGGCCGGCGGGTAGGCCGAGGGGGCATCGGGGGCCGGCGGGTAGGCCGAGGGGGCCTGCGGGACCGGCGGGGCCGCGGGCCCCTGGGCGTACGGGTCCGGGGCGGTCGGGAAGGGCACGGTCGGGAACGCCTGCGGCGCGGGCGGCGCAGGCAACGACTGCTGCGGCTGTGCGTGCTGCGGGGAGGCGACAGACGGGTGACCGGTGTAGTAGGCGTTCCAGTCCGGAGAACCGTCGGGAAGGGCAGGCAGCGGGGTGCGCCCGTCGGCGTAGGTCGGCCACGCGGGAGCACCGCCCTGCGCGTGGACGATCGCAGCGCTCGCGGGCCGACGCGGTGCGAACAGGGCATTCAGGAGCGGGATGAGCGTGGTGCCCACGGCGGCGAGGATCGTCAGTGCGACGACGATGCGCCAGTACAGCTCGCCGTAGTCGAACGTGTGCGGGAAGGTGAGGAAGAAGATCAGCAGACCCACCAGGCCGCCGAGGAACACGATCGTCGCGATGTAGATGATGCGCGTGAACGTCGTCACGTGGCGCTGCGCCGCAGGGGTGAAAAGCCGCACGTGCAGCAGAGCGAGCTGCAGGATACCGATCACGAGCAGGAGCTGGAAGAACCGCTCGGCACCGGTGAAGTACTGATCGTCTTCGGGCAGCCAGATCTTGACGGCGCCGACGAGCAGCGCGACGATCCAGGTCACCATGCTCGACAGCGCGAGCCAGTCCGGGCGGTTCGGGGCGAGTCCGGCTTCGAGGATCGCGATGCCGGCGAACGCCGCGAGCAGGAGGATCGTGAGGAACGCACGTCCGATCAGACCGTCCTGGTCCCCGATCAGCACCCACACGACGCACACGAGCGCTGCGGCGATCAGTGCACCGATGGCGATCCAGATCGCTCCACGGATGAGGAGGGACATGTTCTTCTTCTCGACCAGCGCCGGGGGCTGCTGGGCGATCTCCGGTTGCGACATCGCGTTCCTCTCGTAGAGCGGGGGTGCGTTCATCCTTGCACGCGTCGGCGCTGTACCGGAGTCGGCGACGCGATCCGTGCACGCAGTCCCGGAGCGGGCCGACGGTGCAGGTCAGGTGTCTCTGCGCGCGGAGGCGGCGGCGAAGGCCGTGATCCGGGCCTGCGCGTCGGCGGTGCCCATCGAGGCACCGATGGACCGCGCCTCCTCGCTCAGCTGCTCGACGAACGAGCGCTCGGGCTGCGAACGCACCAGACGCTTCGCCTGGCCGTAGGCGCCGGCGGCGCCCGCAAGCCAGAATCGTGCGACCTCCTCGGCGCGCGCACGCACCTTCGCCGCCTCCTGCGCTGCATCGTCGCCCTCGACGAGCTCGGCGACCAGCCCCCACTCCACCGCCTCCTCCGCCGTCAGCAGGCGGTCCTGGAGCACGAGCTGCAGAGCACGCCGCTGCCCCACCGCCCTGGCCAGCTGGGCCGAGACGGAGAGGTCGGGGGTGAGGCCGATGTTCGCATACAGGCTGCCGAGGCGCGATCGCGCACCCACGACCGCGTAGTCGCTGCTGAGTAGGATGCCGAGGCCACCACCCGCCGTGGTGCCGTGTGCAGCAGCGACGACCGGCACAGCGGACTCGGTGAGGGCGCGGATGCCGGTGTTGATGACCTCGGCGAGGGCCGTGATCTCGGCCCCGGACCCCATGCTCGTCGCCATCTCGATGACATCGCCGCCCGCGCAGAAGGCGGGACCGGTCGCGTCGATGAGGATCGCCTTGACGTCGCTCCGTGTGGTGGCCTCCGTGGTGGCGTCGCGCCACGCGTGGGCCAGGTCGGAGTTGAAGGCGTTCAAGCGTGACGGACGGTTCAGGGTGAGCCGAGCCATCCCTTCGTCGACCGAGAACAGGATGGCATCGTTCATGGCTTCTCCTTCGAGCGCAGGACGTATGCCCCCAGGGTAATCGTGATCAGCGCTGCTCCCGCACGCGCTCGGCGAAGGCCTCCATGCGTCGTCGCGTTCCGTCCAGGCGGAAGTCCACCTGTCCTGCCGCTCGGATCTCATTGGGCGCCAGCGGATGCGCGAGCCGCACGTTCTCGTGGCAGGAGAGGTCGGCGCAGATGTAGGTGCCGATCGAGTCGCCGCGCGCTCCCGCCTCGCCTGCTCGGCGCGCCGAGAACAGCGACACCTGATTGCCGGGCTGCATCGTGTGGCAGATGTCGCACATGCCGGAGCGGGCCCTGGCGGGGTCGGACACACGCAGGACGATGCCGGAGACCACCCCGTCGTGCTGCGTCAGCAGGTACCCGCGGCGTCCGGCACTCGGATCGCGCCAGGCGAAGAAGTCGAGGTAGTCCCAGTCGATCAGAACGAAATCGAGAGGCATCTCCATGACCCGCAGCTCGTCGTCATCGGCGTTGACGAAGGCGGCACGGACGTCGGTCTCGGTGAGCGCTCGCATCCGTCCAGTCTAGGAACTCCGCGCGGCCGGGGCTCCGCGCCGCTATCCCGCGGCCTGCTGCATCGCGTCGTCGGCCTCGGAGACGATGTCGAGCATGGCCGCAGCGGCGGCATCCGCATCTCCGCTCGCCACGGCGAATGCGACGTCGCGATGCCACTGCACGGCGTTCCGGTTGGCCACGTGCGGCATCAGGTCGTGCGCGGTCCTCCCCCGCAGCACGGCCTCGACGGTTCCGCCGAGCGCTGCGAGCATGCTGTTCCCGGACGATTCGAGCAGGAGCCGGTGAAAGCGGACATCCGCCGACAGATAGCGCTCGTGGTCGGCGTCGTGATCCTCCTGGGCCATAGCCACGACGTGCGAGACCAGCTCGACCTTCTGCTCGGAGCTCGCCGTCTCCGCGGCGAGTCGGGCCGCGAGCGGTTCGATCACGGAACGCAGCTGGCTCAGCTCCCGGAGCTGCTCATCGCGGCCGGGACCCGCGAGGCGCCACGCGATGACCTCGGGGGCGTAGACGTTCCACTGAGCGCGGGGGCGCACCTCGACGCCGGACTTCCGCCGTACCCAGACCAGCCCGAAGGACTCGAGGACGCGGACGGCCTCCCGTGCCGCCGAGCGCGACACTCCTCGTTCCTGCGCCAGCTCCACCGTGAGCATGCGGGAGCCCGGCGGGTGTCGGCCATCGACGATGGCGCGACCGAGCTCCGAGACGAGTGCGTCATGCACGGGACTGGCGGGGCCGGGGGCGCTCATACCTCGAGTATGCACCGGACACCCCTTCACGTGCGTCGTGTGGATGCATTGTGGCTGATATGTTGCGCATTACGTGGTATGCGTGCTTATTATGTACGACATAAGGACGTAGACCACGCCCGGATCAAGGAAGCTCATGGCACTCATCACACCGGTGGCCCACGCGCTCGCGACGGCGGCCACCGACACCCCGACTCTGGATCGGCCCGCAGGGCAGCTGATCACGGCCGCCGTCATCGGCATCGCGATCATCATCGTCCTGATCACCTGGGTGAAGCTGCATCCGTTCCTCTCACTCACCATCGGCGCGCTCGCCACCGGCGCGATCGCCGGAATGGACATCGCCGCCTCGGTCACCAGTTTCTCGGCGGGCTTCGGCACGACGATGGGCGGCGTCGGCATCCTGATCGCGCTCGGAGCGATCTACGGAAAGCTGCTCGCCGACTCCGGCGGAGCGGACCGCATCGTCGATACGCTCGTCAGCCGTGCGAGCGCCCGCTCGCTCCCCTGGGTCATGGGCCTCATCGGCGCGGTGATCGGCCTGCCGATGTTCTTCGAGGTCGGCCTCGTGCTGCTCGTGCCGGTGATCATCCTGGTCGCCCGCCGCTCCGGCCAGTCGCTCATGCGCATCGCCATCCCGACGCTCGCGGGCCTCTCGGCCATGCACGGGCTCGTGCCCCCGCACCCCGGACCGCTAGCGGCCATCGACGCGCTCGGCGCCAACCTCGGCCTGACGCTCGCGTTCGGCGTGATCGTGGCGATCCCGGCCGTCATCATCTCCGGCCCGCTGTTCGCCCGCTTCGCCGCTCGCTGGGTCGACGTGCCCGTGCCCGAGCTCTTCGTCACCGAAGAGGACGAGGGCGAGACGCAGCGTCGCCGCCCGTCGTTCGGCGCGACTCTGTTCAGCATCCTGCTGCCCGTGTTCCTCATGCTCGCGAAGGCCGTCGCCGACATCTCGGCCGCGGGGTCCGACGCACCATGGAAGATCGCGCTCGACTTCCTCGGCACCCCCGTCATCGCCCTGCTGATCGCGGTGCTCGCCGGCTTCTTCATCCTCGGCCGTGGAGCCGGCTTCGACCGCGCGAAGATCAACGACATCGTCGGTTCGTCGCTGGGCCCGATCGCCGGCATCCTTCTCATCGTCGGCGCAGGTGGCGGGTTCAAGCAGGTGCTCGTCGACACGGGCATCGGCAACGTGATCGCCCAGTTCGTCTCGGGATCCTCGGTCTCGGTGCTCGTGCTCGCGTGGCTCGTCGCCGTGGTCATCCGCATCGCCACCGGCTCCGCGACCGTCGCCACCATCACGGCGGCCGGCATCCTGCAGCCGCTCACCGAGACGCTCGACTCCCCGATGGTCGCGCTGCTCGTGCTCGCGATCGGCTCGGGCTCGGTGTTCCTCTCCCACGTCAACGATGCGGGCTTCTGGCTGATCAAGGAGTACTTCGGCCTCAGCATCCCGCAGACGCTCAAATCGTGGACGGTGCTCGAGTGCCTCATCTCGGTCACCGGCCTCGCCGGCGTCCTCGTCCTGAGCATCTTCGTCTGAGCGCGCCATGATGACCGTCAACGCACCCGTCCTCGTCTTCATGGGCGTCGCCAGCACCGGCAAGTCCACGGTCGCCGCGATGCTCGCCGGCCGCCTCGGCTGGGCCTTCGAAGAGGGGGACGACCTGCACCCCGAGGCCAACGTCGCCAAGATGGCGGCCGGCCACGCGCTCAACGACGACGATCGGTGGCCGTGGCTCGATCGCATCGCCGAGTGGATCGACGAGCGCATCGCGGCCGGCGAGCCCGGCATCGTGACCTGCTCCGCTCTCAAGCGCAGCTATCGCGACATCCTCCGGCGCGACAACGTCACCTTCGTGCACTTCGCCGGCGACCGCGAGCTGATCCTCGAGCGGATGCTGCGCCGCCAGGGACATTTCATGCCCGCGACGCTTCTCGATTCGCAGTTCGCGACGCTGGAGGCGCTGGGCGACGACGAGAGATCGATCACGATCGACATCGCACTCACGCCGGCCGAGCAGGCGGCGCAGATCGCGTCGCGCCTGCGCCTGCATCCCGACTACTGACGCACTCGTCCCGCCTCAGGGATGAGACGAAAGCCCCGGACGCCCTCCCGCGTGCCGGGGCTTTCTGCGGTCAACCGATGAGCAGCCCGAGGCCCCGGATGCCGGCCACCACCAGATCGTGGTCATCGGCGGAAGGAAGACCCGACACCGTGGCGACAGCGACCACCCCCACTCCGTCGACGCGGAGGGGAACCGCGCCGCCCGCGACCGCGTAGGTCGCAGGATCCAGCCACCCGAGCTCGTACATGTCGCGTGCGCCGTTCTCGATGCGCGCCTCGAGCAGCGCCGTGCTGGCCTCGAACCGCAAGGCCGTCGCGGCCTTCTTCGTGGCCCAGACGTCGTTGTCGCCGGTCGCACCGGGCAGGGAGGCGTGGAAGAGGATGCCGGATGACGTGCGCACGTCGACGGCGACGGGCAGGCCGTCGGTCAGAGCTCTCTCCGCGATCGCGCGCCCGAGATACCACGCGTCCCGGCGATCGAACCGGCGCAGTACGAGGTCGCCGTGCTCCGCCTCCAGCTGCGCGAGCCTCGCGTGATCACTCATCGGCATGCCTCTCTTCTGGATGACTCGCTTCAGACTGTAGCCCGGCTGGTCGCGGCGTGCTCGACGATCTGATGCGTGCAGGGCGATGCAGCGGCATCCGTGTGGGCCGACGAGAGGTCAGCCCGTTGTCGTCTGCGCGACGCTCTGGAGCGCGTGCCGGAGTTCCTCAGGGCGGTCTGTGCGGATGATCCTCGCGAGCGCCCACCGGCCAGCGTCAGCCACACGGCCGGGCCGGAGGACCACAGCACGAATCGATCGGAGCCGACGAGACGCCATCCTCGACCACCGACCTGCGACGGGCTCACGTCGGCGACCTCGATCTTCTCGACGTCCGAAACGGGGATGTGCACGACGCGGAACAGGGAGAGATACGCATCGATGTGCGTTGCGCTCACCGAGACCCTGATCCGCCTGTCGAGGCCGATGAGTCCGGCCCCGAGGATCAGGATGATCCCGGCGACGAGGAGCCCGATGACCCACCCGCCGATCTCCTCTGCGTTACCAACCACGACCGGCGCCGAGATCGCGGTGATGACGGCCAGGAACACCAGCGTCGATACTCCTGCGACTGCCAGCCACCGCGGACCGATGAGGGTTTCACGAAACACCACGGGATACCTCCTCCGTCGAGTCTCCCTTGTGGCGATCGTCGTGCACCACATGTTCGCCCACCGCGGTCAGGGGCTCGTGAGTGAATACCCACTACACAGCCACGCACGCGACAAAGCGCCTCACCTGTCCAAAGACGAGTGAGGCGCTTTTCGTCGATCTGGTGCGGCTGAGCCGGTGGTGGAGTGTTCGTGATTCTCGTCCACCCGCGAAATTCCAACTGGTCTCAGATTCGATGGTTCGAGCAATCCTCCAGCTCCGTCGAGTTAGTCCTCTGGGCCCACTCCAGCCGGATGCTTCCGTTTGCTGACTCTTCGACCGCTTCGCTGGCGTCTACTCATCGCTGCGAGCACCGTCGACATACCGAGGTCGCAGCGATGGCCCGCATCCTTCGGATTGCTGACGTAGGTTCGGATCGGCTCACGTACTGGAGTCAGGGGTGCGGCCAATGAACGCTGGCGTCGTCGAGAGCAAGAGACTCAACGAGCGGTTCCGGCGTTCACTGGGGAAGCTGCGAAAGCATATAGCCCTCCCCCTACGCTGAGATTGAAGAGGTTCTACTCCGCTATGCGCGGGTGCTCCTTGAAACCAGAGAGGCCCCAGGCGACTGGTTCGATGGCGGTATTCATGTCGCGGCGTTCGCGCGAGTAAACGACGACTCCTCCAAGCGGATGGTTTGGTTGGAAAACGACATCCCGCGCCGTTCCAGGGTCAGCGTTGAAGGCGGCTAGATGCTCAGCGCCGCCCTCGGCATGGCTATCAAAGATGGCGATTGTCGTGTCTCCCAGAATGATGGTTTGACCGAGAACGTTCCACTCCCAGTCATCGACCTCAAGTCCGAAATTGATCCCAGAATCTGTGAGCATCTCGGGACGAATCGCCAACGGGCCAAAGAGCCGAGCGCCCACGTGCTGAGCACCCGGAAGGTAACTGACTTCGCCTTCCAGCACCCGGCGGAGGGCGCGGATCATGATGCGCTCGACGGCACCCGGCAGCCTCGCTGGAAATGAGAAGCGCACGCCGAGCTCGTCCTCGATGGCGGCGAGGTCCTCTGCCAACTCCAAAATTTGCGGCCTAGGCGCGGTGCCGTTCGAGGAGAACTCCATGTCCAGCGGCGGGATGTCTCGAATCTCGAGCGTCATCGATGTAGCCTTCGCGAGCGCGCTAAGGAATTTGTATGCGGCTCGCGCTTCGACGCCTGTGAGTCCTTCGAGGTTTGCCTGGAAGTCGACGTCTCCGCCGTGACTATCCTCCTTGACGAAGGAGAATTCAAACGTGACGCCGCGCACAACAGTCAAGGTAAGAAGGAATCCCTTCGACCCCGACGTTGCACGCGCTTCGAGAGCCGTCGGCTGCGCGAGAAGGCGACCATCCGGAGACTTCAGCTTCAATCGAACGGGGACTGTAAGTTCGCCCGCCGTCGCTGGGAGGTCTATGTGGTGAACATCGAGCACCCCAGCGAACCACTCCGGGCCGTGACGCTCGACACGAGTGATTACCTCCCGCGGAATACGAAGTGGCTCCATTAAGCCGTAGTCGATAGCTCGCTGATACTGCGCACCCAACTCTTCGGCACCTGTGAAATCAGTTTCGACAGTGATGTTCAGCGGCTCGCGGTCCCCCGCATCGGGCCGCTTCGCCACGATACGTTCGTACATGGCTCCGTTCAACCAGCCGATCTCACTGCCCCAGTATGGGCTACGAGCATCCGCTCTTTCTTTGATGCGCTCGAGAGCGCGAAACGAGTCGCCCGGCTTAGCAAGGATGGTCTCTTCTCGACCAACGACGGCCAGGGCCGAGACGGCGGCGTCCCTATTGATGTAATCCTCGATGACCGGAAATCTCATCAGCATCGCGTCGAGCTCAGTCTTGCCGATGCGGCGTACGTTCGGAACCAATGCGCCATTCCGCAGCTTTGTTACGAACTTCCTCTCACCAGGCGTGTAGTTCTCGGGGATGACGAGGTACCAGTTCACGGGCTCGTGCTCCAGCGCCGAGAGGTAGGACTTCGAAACCTGAGGACGGCGAGCCTTGCCATGCCCCCCGGAAAAACCGCCGGGGAAGTACTTTAACTGGTAGATGCTGATGAGCTGACCGGTCTTCTTCACTCGAACATCAATGTCGATCCCCCCGTCGCCCCCGCGTCCATCCACGGCCTCTGCAATGAGGCCTGGGTTGTCCGCCTCAACTGTCTTGATAATGAGGTGTTCAGCGGCTCGGTTGAACTTCTCCTCGCCGAGCGTATTCCATTGCAGCATGCTTCCTCCGCCTTCGACTGTATCGCTGGGGCAGCTTGGCGCACGCTCGTGCTCTGGCCAAGTCAACGAGCGAGGACGTTCATACGTGGTACAGGTCGCGCGGCGAAGCCATGGCAATCTTGAGAGCATGAGAGACAGCGGTGTTGACCCGTGGTCGCCATCTGGAACTCCCGGCGTAGTGGCCGGCGAGACGCGCGCGACAGCCTTGCGCACCTGGCTCGTCTGAGGATCAGCATGTAAGACGAGCCACGCCTGGACGGCACGCGAATGCGATCCAGCCTGTCCCTTGACACCGCACCGTGTGTGAGCTTGTCCAGTTCTCGGGACTGCTACGGACTCTGTTGGAGGAGCCGGTACCCGGTGGGCGGAGACGGTGAGCACGAACGGCATCGCGAGATGAAGTGGTTTCGCTGATCTCGAGTTTCACGGGCGGGGCCTCCCCGGTACTCGCGAGCGACTAGGACAAGAACGGTGACGACTGGGGCGTTCATTCAGAATCCTTCTATTAGGCGTTTGGTGCTCGGCCTCGATGCGCGTTGCATGACACCCGCCCCTACGTACCGCCAACCACAGATATCCCGGTACATTGGCCCATACGGAGTCGGCACGGCCGCCAAGTTGCCCGGATCCCAGACTGAAACGATGAAGGATTCGGCGCACCATCGGTACGGCGCGGGTCGGGAGGGAAGCGGTTGTGGACTACGACGCACTAATGCGTGAGGCCGAAGCAGGCAAGGAAACCGAGCCCCGGGAGCTCTACGAGCAACTGCCATCGAAGGTCCCAGGGTACGGATACCTTCGCGATGTTCAAGCGCAGGTGCTCACCGCGTGGGACAAGCAGCGGGGCAACCGAGACATCGTCCTCAAGGTGAACACCGGGGGCGGTAAGACCATCGACGGGCTCGTTATCTTGCAGAGCTACCTGAACGACGGTGTTGCCCCTGCTCTTTACGTGGCTCCCGACAAGTACCTCGCCTCCCAGGTGATTGCTGAGGCCGCCAACCTCGGAATCGCGGTAACCGCCGACCCGGAATCGAGCGAGTATCGCGCCGGGGAGGCCATCGCCGTAGTGAACGCAGCGAAGCTCTTCAACGGCCACTCGATCTTCTCGGAATCGCGGGATCCGGGACACCGTGTCCCCATCGGCGTAGTCGTCATCGATGACGCGCACGCCGCTCTGGCGACCGTCCGATCCCAGTTCTCCGTCACCATCGCACGAACGAATGCGACCTATTCGACGCTGCTGGCACTCTTCGAGGCAGATCTTGACGCCCAATCGGCGGACATCTTGCTGGACATCAAAGATGATCGGGGCAGCGCATTCGCCCGCGTCCCCTTCTGGGCTGTCCGCAACCGGCTGTCCGACTTGCGCGCAGCACTGCGTGCATACGCACCGGACAACCCGACGGACTTCTCCTACGACGCGATCCGCGACGTTCTGGCGCTGTGTCGCGTGGTGTTTACCCGGTCAGGAGTCACGATCACCCCACCCTGTCCGCCTGTACGGCGTGTGGTGAGCTTCGCCGAAGCGAAACACCGGGTCTTCCTCACCGCCACCCTCGCCGACGACAGCGTACTCGTATCAGAGTTCGGGGCGGATGCCACTCTGGTGAACTCTCCAATTCACCCTATTTCCGCCGGGGACATCGGCGAGCGAATGATCCTCGCCCCGCAGGAGATCAACGATTCAATCAGCGCTCAAAGCATCCGCGACGCGGTCGTAGATCTGTCGCGCACGCACAACACGCTCGTGATCGTACCCAGCAACAAGGCGATGGCCGCATGGCCGGACAGTGCTCACAAGCTCACTGCATCGGACCTTGGAGCTTTCATCCCCAAGATGCGCAAATCCCAGGTCGGGTTGGTAGTTGTCGCCAACAAGTACGACGGGATCGACCTCCCCCAGGACGCATGCCGTGTCCTAGTTCTCGACGGACTCCCTCAGGCTTTCAGCGGGGATGAACGCCTGAACGCGTTGATGAGCACCTCAATTGCGTCCATCGATGACCGACAGGTTCAGCGCCTTGAGCAGGGCATGGGCCGCGGCGTGCGAAGCAACGAGGATCATTGCGTGGTCTTCTTGCTCGGGCGGCGTCTCGCCCGGTTGACGATTGATCCCCAGACGGTCTCGCGTTTCAGCCCGGCAACTCGAGCGCAGTTGGCAGCATCCCGTCAGGTCGCGAAACGTCTCGACGACACCCCGCTGGAAAAGATCCTCGCAACCGCCAACGACGCTCTCACTCGGGAGCCAGGCTGGGTCCGGTTCGCAAAATCCGCTCTACGCAAGCTCACCCCGGAACCCGCCCGAGTGGACGCGGCCACAGTCGCTGAACGGGAAGCCTTCGATACGGCCACCCACGGAGACCTCGCTGCCGCGTGCGCGATCCTGTGCGAGGCGGCCACCTCCGCAACCGACGAACGCCGCGCGGGCGCCCTCCTGGAGCAAGCAGCGGCATACGTCGACCACATTGACCCAACCCGCGCCCAACAACTTCTTGCCGAGGCCCGTAAGAAAAACTTCTACGTCCTCAAGCCCATGGCAGGCATCACGTACACGCCTCTCTCGTACGCCGGCGCGCAGGCGAACACGATTGCGAGTCGCTTGACCGCGAAATACGGCACACCGGCAACCATGCGAGTCGGCGTGGAGAGCATCCTTGACTCACTCACGTTCGACCCGGATGCGACCGAGGAGTTCGAAGAAGCTGTGTTCGAACTCGGCAAGTTCCTCGGGTTCAATTCGCAGCGCCCAGAGCGGGAACTCGGCGCCGGTCCGGACAACCTATGGATGCTCGACACCGGGATGTTCTGGGTGATCGAAGACAAGAGCGGCGCGACCAGCGAGTTCATCGCGAAACGCGACGCTGGCCAGCTCGCCCAGTCAAAGCTCTGGTTCGATAAGCATTACTCCCCCACGGATGTCGCGACACCCGTGATGGTCCACCACTCGCGCAAGCTCTATAAAGACGCCACGGCGCCGACCGGCATGCGCATCGTCGACGGGCAGGTGCTCGGCCAGCTCATTCACGACGTGCGCGCCTTCAGCGAGGGTCTCGCCGCGACCGGGTGGCATGATGCGAAAGAAATCGACCGCCTGCTCGAGGGACACAACCTCCGCCCAGCCCACTTGGATGCACGACTCAAGCGCACAACCGGGGGAACCGCCTAGCGGCCCGTTATGCCGTCGCGCGGGCGCGGATACTCGTGCGCAGGTCGCCAGTCTGGACGTTCGCCGCGTTGAGGTTCTGACGCATCTGCGTGAAGACTGGCGCCTGACCTGTGGGATCCGCGATGGTGAGCACCGCCGCGTAAGGAATCCCCTCCGAAGGCAGGTTCTCGTCCGCGCGTTCGAGATAATCCACCTGGAAACGCCAGTCAGCGGACGGCCCGCTTCCGGTCATCTTCGCTGTCTCGAACGATTTCACGAGCTGCCATTTCATGGACTCCGCGAGAAGGTCGCGTTCGGTCTTCTGGACTTTGTCCGGCTTTGGCAGAGCGTTCACGCGCTTGAGGCGGGTGCCGAACTTGCCGTTAGTCCCCCGCTGCTTCAGGTGCGCATCGATGTTCGCCCGCACCCGCTCGTCCCCGTGTTGATATGCGATGGGTGGGCGCGCCACCAGCGTCACGCGCGCATGTCCACGGCACTTGCCCTCGTCGACGAGCGCGTCCGGCCAACGGAACTCGAACCAGTTGTCTTCCTTCGGTCGAATGACACTGCTCACGACCAGGGTGATCTCGGAGTCATCGCGCTGAAGCATACGCTCCGCAGTGACCGGCATTCCGAAGCCGATGAGGTTCTGGGCCGCTGGCCGAAGCGTCGTGTGCGAGTACAGGGTTGGCGTGTTCGCGAAATGGACCATCAATGCCAGCAACACTTCCCGGCTAACGTTCCCATCGATGAGTGCTTCCAGGTCGGCGAGACGGCGGGCGACGAGCGGCGCGGCGTAACTGGTGCCAGCCCCTGTCACCATCATCCCGTCGCCGTTGACGGACAGGATCCCCTGGTGTCCGTCGGCGAGCGGTGTGCCTGATCCTCCGATGTGAGCGAAGTCTGGCTTTGTTGCCCCGCGCAGACCGGGACCGCGACGGCTGTAACGAGCGAGGGCGAGCGGAACTTGCCCGGCCATCTTTGGTGGGTTCACGGCGCTGACCGAGACGTTCCGCAGGCTCTCCCCGGGCTCTGCGAGGAAGCCGACGGTGTCAGCGGTGAGAGCGGCCAGCGTCGTCTCCGGTGTCGTGTGCCATTCAGGTCGCGTGTCCCCTGGGCCAAGGTTTCCCGCAGAGATCACAAAGATGACATCATGCTTGACGGCGATCTCGTCCAACCGCTCCGCCGTCCACCCGTATGTCTGAGACGTGCGGGGCGCGAGGACGTTGATACTCAGGTTGAACACCCGCACGCCGTGTTCGCGGCGATACTCTTCGACAGCGTGTTCGATCTCGTCGAAGAACTCCGTGAACCCGCCGGGATAGTACCCGCTGAACGCTTGTCCTGTGCCGCCTGGGTCGGCGGGGAGGACGTCGATGTCGTAGATGACGCAGCCGTGACGCTGCTCGCCAGGAAAGGCAGGGTTCATCCGCTTCTCCGCGATGAGAAGACCGGAGATGAAGGTCCCGTGATCTGTGTCCCGGTCATCGCCTTTCAGCTGCCCCCAACGCGCGCCCACCCAGTCGTTCAGGTGCGGGCCTACGCCTCCATCGATCACACCAACTTTCGCCTGCGGCTCCTCCTCTCCAAGTTCGAAGAAGTGGCCCGGCGCACGTTCATTGAGCATCGCGCTTGACCCGCGTTCGGCGGACACGATGGGAGGTAGCGCGATGGACCGCACGAGAGGGTTTGTGCCCAGCTCTCGAAGAATTGCTTCATGGGTCTCGGGCACGGAGAGCCGTGTGGGTGCGCGAAGTTCGAGCGCAGTCTGACCGGATGCGACGTTCAACGCGAGCATGCCCCCCAGCCGACGATCCCGGGTAAGGGATTGCACGACCAGGCCGTCACGGTGAACGGCGGCTTCCAACGCACTGAAGGCTTCACTCGCACCGGCGACCACACTTGGAATGTCGTCGGCCGACGCGACAGGGAAGCAGGTGACAATGTACCCGCTTCCCACACCCGCTCTTTGCAACCAGGAGACGGCTTCCACCGCACTGAACTCTCGACGGTCCGCTTCCGTCCAGAGCGAGACGGACGCGATGGCAGATACTTCGCACCGGTTTCGGGTCGGGGCGGACGTCGATTTTCCGGTCTCGATGTCCGTCTTTTTCGCGACATCTGTCTCGGCAGCTTCCATTGCCGCGATCACCTTGTCCAGCGCTGCGGGAGTGACAGCGAAGATCGGTTCCCCGATCCCCTCTGTTCCCACCTGTGGAGTCCACCGCTCTCGGAATAGCTTGGTCTGCGGGCGATGAGTCTTGGCGATGGCGTCCCGACTCATGGTGACTCGCACATGCCCGAACCCGTTGAACTCCGACTGGGCGAGAGATTCCCGGATAGCTGCCGTAGCGGCGGTCAAGGCGTCCCGGTGTGCGGCAAAGCCCTTGTTGTCACCCGCGAAGAAGTCTGTGCCGTTGTCTCCCGGGCGTCCGCGCTTGCGGTCACCGCGGAGCTGATCGTTGTTGAGTACGAGCTGTACGGGTGCGTTGGGCATGCGTCTACTCCTCCGTCACGCGACGCTGAACGGTCTTGGTGCTGATATCAAACAGGTAGGCGAGATCGGCATGGCTGAACCCTGCAGCATGCAAAGGCTTCAATTGTCGCGATGGCTCAAGTCGGAGGATGCTGAGGACGTCTTCTCCGATATGGACAGAGGTGGAATCGGCAACCTGAGCGATGGTGGCGGCCGGCGGGACAGCAGCAGCGTCAACGAATAGGCGGCGCTTCCGGTACTTCGTTGCCAGGGTTCGCAGCTCCGCGCCGGACAGGCCATCGGCAACCCAGGCCAGCAGAAGCGCTTCGGCACGAGCGTTGTCCTCGCCGGCGTCCAGCGACCGAAGCGCTATCTGCACGCGCTGCGCGAAGGCGGGCTTGGGCACCGCGAGTTGCACTTCGAAGCGGCGCCAGATCGCTGGGTCGAGGAGCGCCTCATGGTTGGTAAGCGCAACGGTGACACCGCGCCCGACGCGTACGTCCAAGTTCTGCAGGAGAGCGTTCACGACCCGTTTGATCTCTCCCACTTCGTTGGGGTCGTCTCGGACCTTGGCTATAGCGTCGAACTCGTCGAGGACGAGGACACAGTCGTAGCGGTTCGCAAATGCGAAAAGGGCACCGAGGTTGCGTGCGGTAGTGCCGAGGAAGGAGCTGATGAGGCCGTCCAGGCGTGCGAGGACAACGGGGCGTCCAAGCTGCTGGGCAAGCCACAAAGCCAGGGTGGTTTTCCCCGTTCCGGGTGCCCCATACACGAGCAGGGACGGAGACGGCGACAACCCCGCCTCCCGAATGCGGTCCGCGTTCATCCACTCCATGAGGAGCGCATCGATGTTGTCCTGTACGGGCGCAGGGAACAGCGGGAGTGTGGTGACGACATCATCGGGCATGATGATGGTCGCCAACGGCGCAGACGAGTCCTTATCAACGGGAACAGCGGTCTGTGGGTGCAGTTGCTCCAGCCCAGCTATGTGCGTGGGGGCCTGGCCGCTCCGAGTGAGCCGGCTGGGGGCAAGCTCCGTACTGCGGGTGCGCCTATTCAGAAGCTTCGACAGCGCCGCAGCCTGCGTGCTGTCGCCGTCGGCGACGAGCGCATCAACAAGACGTTGAACTTGGTGGTTGAGGCGCTCGGAGTCGTTTCCCAGTGCGACGCGAACGAGGGATGTAACAATCGGGAAGTGCTCCATGGTGGACAGTCTACGGGCACTCACGGACATTTCCAGCACCCAACTGGACAGAAAACCTGTTGTTTCGGACTGTGGGCAGTCTTGCGTTCGCAGAAACTGTCGGTTCAGTCGCTGGGACTGAGAGCGGCACATATAGAACACGAAGGTTGCGCACCCAGTAAGACCATGACAAGGAAACCCCGCGACTGCGCAGCACGACCTCGCCGAGGCCGCACTGACCGGGTGGCTTCCCGCCACCCTCGCCGGCCTGCCACTCACCGAACCGAGCATAATCAGCCGGGTGGACATGGTCTTCGACCACTACGAAGACCGAGGAGAAGGTGCGCGACGTCAGCCACCGGTCAAAGAGAAAAGTCCCCACGATTGGGGAGCGTTTCTCTTTGGCCTGGGAGTTCCCTGAACTGATGTCTCAAGTTCTACGAACCCTCACGGTAGTGGTGGTGGCGAGTGAGGTGCCTGGTTTCAGGACATCGTGAACGGGTGTCTCGGGATATCGTGAATGGCGGGCCTGGTGGCGCGGGGATGTCTCAGGACATCGTGAACGGTGGCCAAGTACGAGATCCTCATCAAAGCCGTGACCGTGCAACACCTCTCCTACGGTGAAGTCGCCGCCCGTTACGGAGTCTCGAAGACTCTGGTCCACAAGCTCCATCACCGCTGGCTCGTCGAGGGTGACGCCGCGTACGAGCCTCGCTCGCGGCGGCCCCGCTCGTCACCCACTCGAACGCCCGACGGAATCCGCGAACGAGTCCTCGTGTTGCGTGATGAACTCATCGCCCTCGGTGTCGATGCCGGGGCGGACACGATCAGCGAGCACCTGGCCCGTGAACACATCTCCCTGTCCCGGGTAACGATCTGGCTGATCCTGACCGCAGCCGGCAAGGTCACCCGACAACCACAGAAGCGTCCCCGCTTGTCCTGGCGCCGGTTCGCCGCCGACCGCCCCAACGAGCTCTGGCAATCCGATTTCACCCTCGTGTCCCTCACCACCGGCGCGGACGTCGAAGTGATCGGCTGGATCGACGATCACTCCCGTTATATGCTGCATCTCAGCGCCCACCCGCGCGTCACCGGGCGCACCGTCACTGTCGCGTTTACCGCGTCAGCCCACGAGCATGGTTATCCCCGCCGCGACCCTCACCGATAACGGCGTGGTCTACACCACCCGCCTCGCTCGCGGAGGCAGAGAGCGCGGCGACGGAGCCGGCAACGCGTTCGAGACACTCCTCGCCGTTCGGGGCATCACCCAGAAGAACGGCAAACCCTTCAAACCCACCACACGAGGCAGGATCGAACGGTTCTGGCAGACGCTGAAGAACCACCTCCGAGCCCACCCCGCCGCCAGCATCACCGAACTGCAACACACCCTCGACGCGTTCCGCGACTACTACAACACCGCCCGACTCCACCGCGCCCTCGGATGCAAAACCCCCAGGTTCGCCTACGAACTCATCCCGAAAGCCACCCCGACACGACCCGACGACCCGGACATCTGGCGCGTCCGCTACGACACCATCGACAACGACGGCAAAATCACCCTCCGCCACCACGGACGACTCTTCCACATCGGAGTCGGACGAGCCCACACCCGCACCGAGATCATCTGCCTCGTCCACAACGTTGACGCCACGATCATCACCCTCAACACCGGCGAAGTCCTCGCCGAATTCATCCTCGACCCCACAAAGAACTACCAACGAGAAAACGGCTGAACCCCCAAAAGCCGGGGGTTCAGCTGTTCGCGATGTCCGAGAAAATCCTGTGGTGGCGAGTGAGGGATTCGAACCCCCGAATGCTGAGCAGTCTGATTTACAGTCAGATCCCTTTGGCCGCTTGGGTAACTCGCCATTGCACACCCGTCCGACTTGAACAGCCAACCGGGGGCACGATAGATAATCATACCTGCCGGAGGCGGGCGCGAGAAATCGGCCCGTCAGCTGCCGAAGACACCCCTGTCCGCATCGGCCAACGACTCCGGGGTGCGCAGCAGACCGCCCTCCGCTCGGCACGTGGCGGCTGCGACATCCATCGCTCGCACGAGGATCCGCCGCCATCCCTCGGCATCCACGGGGGTGCCGTCCGCGAGGCCCGCAGCCACCGCCGCCAACGTCGCATCGCCCGCTCCGACCGTGTCGACCACTCGGCCGGGCAGCGTGGAGATCGGTGCGGTGACGACCGCGCCGTCCGCCTCAAGGGTCGCGCCGTCGGCCCCCGCGGTCGCGAGGACCGCGCGCACGCCGAGAGCGCGCAGGCGGGCACGCAGCGCGTCGAGATCGCCGTCGTAGAGAAGGGCCGCGTCGTCGGCCCCGACCTTGACGATCGATGCCCCCGCGGCCACGCGCTCGAACCCGCGCACGAACTCCTCACGATCGCTCAGCATCCCCGCTCGCGGGTTGGGGTCGATCGCCAGGCGTGCATCGCCCACGGCGTCGACGAGAGCGTCGACCTCAGCCGGGACGTCGAAGGGGAAGCAGCTGACGGCGACGAGGCCGGCATCCGCGATCGCCTGCACGGCCTCCTCCGAGTAGCGAATGCTGCGCCGCTGCGCCGCCTCGTTGAAGACGTACACGGGTTCGCCGTCCGCACCGCGTTCGACGATCGCCCGGGACGAGCCGTTCGGCGCGGTGCTCGAGATCAGCGTCACGCCGTGGTCGTCGAGGTATTCGCGGATGTGGGCACCCGCCTCGTCATCGCCGACCATGGCGATGAGCGTCGTCGGAACACCGAGGCGACGCAGCCCCACCGCGACGTTCAGCGCAGCACCGCCGACCAGCTCTCGCACGCCGCCGTCGCCACGGATCTCATCGATCAGCGCATCGCCGATCACGACGGCGCCGGATGCTCGGGAGGATTCATCACTCATTCCGCCGAGACTACCGCGCCACGAGCTTCCGTGTCGGCACGGTCCGCCTGCGCCGCGAGGCATCGACCGCGCGCTACGGTGAGCGCATGAACGCGCGACTCGCCGCCGGCGCTGCGGCTCTCCTGCTCACCGCTGTACTGGCCGGCTGCGGTGCGCCCGGCGGCGGGTCCGATTCCGGTGGCGCGAGCGCCTCCCCCGGTACATCCGCGAGCGCAGACCCGGAGGGCACGTCGAGCCCGTCGCCCTCAGCCTCCCCGACACCGACCTCCACTCCGGTCGCCCTTCCCACCGACTGCCGCGCCATCCTCTCTGACGACGTGCTCGCCCAGCTCGACGGCATCCCTCTCAACGACGCGGCCTTCGGCCCCTCGGGCGTCGGAGACGACGGCACCCTCACCTGCATCTGGGGCGACCCCGGCGCCGACACCACCAACCTGGTGACCACCGTGTCAGGCATGAACCGCGGCCCTGCGCTCGACATGCTCAACGCCCTCGTCACGAACGAGGGCTTCAGCTGCTTCACGCCCGACGACGGCACGCGGTGCGAGAAGACCTGGCCGAACGCACAGTATCCGGTCACCGACGGACGCACGCTGTTCTGGCGCGACGACATCCTGATCGACACGCGGTACTCCAACCTCGCGCCGGACGGCTACACCTCGAGCATCATCGCGCACCTCTTCGACTGATCCCGGCCGGGCACGACTGCTCCTGTCCGGACACGAAGAAGGCCCCGGGCGGATCGCCCGGGGCCTTCTCACTCACTCAGTACGTCAGTTGTACGTACCCGGCGTGATGTCATCCGTCGAGAACGCGTCGAAGTCGACGTAACCGAAGTCGCCATCCGCGTACGCGCCGTCGGATGCGAAGATCCGGTTCGGGTAGCGCTCGCTCTTGGCTTCTTCCGTCGCCTCGACCGTGACGTCGCGGTACTTCGAGAGACCGGTTCCGGCGGGGATGAGCTTTCCGATGATGACGTTCTCCTTGAGACCGACCAGCGGGTCGCGCTTGCCCTCCATGGCGGCCTGCGTGAGCACGCGGGTCGTCTCCTGGAAGGAAGCTGCCGACAGCCACGACTCCGTCGCGAGCGACGCCTTCGTGATACCCATCAGCTCCGGACGGCCCGACGCGGGGCGCTTGCCCTCTGCCACGGCCTCGCGGTTGATCGCCTGGTAGCGCTTGAGGTCGACCATCTCACCCGGGAGCAGGGTCGTGTCGGCGTGATCGACGACGGTGACCTTGCGGAGCATCTGACGGACGATGACCTCGATGTGCTTGTCGTGGATCGGCACACCCTGCGAGCGGTAGACGCCCTGGACGCCACCGACGAGGTAACGCTGGACCTCACGGGCGCCCATGACACGCATGACCTCCTTGGGGTCGAGCGTTCCGACGAGCAGCGGCTGACCGACGGTGACGTGCTGGCCGTCTTCGACGAGAAGCGTCGCACGCTTCAGCACCGGGTAGATGACCTCCTCGTCGCCGTTGTCGGGCGTGAGGATGACCTTCTTGGCCTTGTCGGTCTCGTCGATCGTGATGCGGCCATCGGCCTCGGCGATCGGCGATGCGGCCTTCGGGGTGCGCGCCTCGAAGAGCTCCTGCACGCGGGGCAGACCCTGCGTGATGTCGTCTGCCGATGCGGATCCACCGGTGTGGAAGGTACGCATCGTCAGCTGAGTACCGGGCTCACCGATCGACTGGGCCGCGATGATGCCGACGGCCTCTCCGATGTCGACGGTCTTACCCGTCGCCAGCGAACGTCCGTAGCACTGCGCGCAGACACCGACGGCGGAGTCGCAGGTCAGGACCGAGCGCACCTTGATGCTCTCGACGCCCAGGGCGACCAGCTTGTCGATGAGCACGTCGCCCACGTCGTCTCCGGCAGAGGCGAGGATCTCGCCCTTGCTGTCGACCACGTCGGAGGCCAGCGTGCGGGCGAACACCGAGTTCTCGACGTTCGCATCGCGCACCAGCTCGCCCTGCGAGTTCGGAGCGGCGATCGGGAGCTCGAGGCCCTTCGACGTGCCGCAGTCCTCTTCGCGGATGATGACGTCCTGCGAGACATCCACCAGACGACGGGTCAGGTAACCCGAGTCGGCGGTACGCAGAGCGGTGTCGGCCAGACCCTTACGGGTACCGTGCGTCGCGATGAAGTACTCCGCCACCGACAGACCCTCGCGGTACGAGGAGATGATCGGACGCGGGATGATCTCACCCTTGGGGTTGTTCACGAGACCACGCATACCCGCGATGTTGCGGATCTGCAGCCAGTTACCACGAGCACCCGACGACACCATGCGGTTGATGGTGTTGTCCTCGGGGAAGTTCGCCCGCATCGCGGCCTGGACCTCGTCGGTCGCCTCGGTCCAGATCTTGATGAGCTCCTGACGACGCTCGGTGTCGGTCGTGAGGCCCTTCTCGTACTGGGACTGGACCTTCGCGGCCTGCTTCTCGTAGCCCGCGACGATCTCGGCCTTGTTCGGAGGCGTGAGGATGTCGCTGAGGGCGACGGTCACACCCGAGCGCGTGGCCCAGTAGAAACCGGCGTCCTTGATGCGGTCCAGCGACGCAGCGGTCTCGACCTTGGGGTACTCCTCGGCCAGCTTGTTGACGATCTGCGACAGCTTGTTCTTGTCTGCCTGCTCGCGGACGAACGGGTAGCCCTTCGGCAGCGTGTCGTTGAAGATCGCCTGACCCAGCGAGGCGTCGACGAGACCGTGACGCTCGTAGCCCTCGGGGGCTTCGCCCTCGAGGAACGTCAGACCCGGGATGCGGATGCGGACCTTGGCCTGCAGGTCGAGGGTTCCCTCGTCCTTGGCCAGGATCGCCTCGCCCACCGAACCGAATGCACGGCCCTCACCGGCTGCGCCCGCCTTGACCGTGGTCAGGTGGTGCAGACCGATGATCATGTCCTGCGAAGGCAGGGTGACCGGACGTCCGTCGGACGGCTTCAGGATGTTGTTCGACGCGAGCATCAGCACGCGGGCCTCGGCCTGAGCCTCGACCGAGAGCGGCAGGTGGACAGCCATCTGGTCACCGTCGAAGTCGGCGTTGAACGCCGCGCAGACGAGCGGGTGCAGCTGGATGGCCTTGCCCTCGACGAGCTGGGGCTCGAACGCCTGGATGCCGAGACGGTGCAGCGTGGGCGCACGGTTCAGCAGCACGGGACGCTCGCGGATGATCTCCTCGAGCACGTCCCAGACCTCGGGACGGGTGCGCTCGACGGCGCGCTTCGCGGCCTTGATGTTCTGCGAGTGACCGAGGTCGATCAGACGCTTGATGACGAACGGCTTGAAGAGCTCCAGAGCCATCTGCTTGGGCAGACCGCACTGGTGCAGCTTGAGCTGCGGTCCGACGATGATGACCGAACGGCCCGAGTAGTCGACGCGCTTGCCGAGCAGGTTCTGGCGGAAACGACCCTGCTTACCCTTCAGCATGTCGCTGAGGGATTTCAGGGCGCGGTTGCCGGTACCGGTGACGGGGCGACCACGACGACCGTTGTCGAACAGTGCGTCGACGGCCTCCTGCAGCATCCGCTTCTCGTTGTTGACGATGATCTCGGGGGCACCGAGGTCGATCAGGCGACGGAGACGGTTGTTGCGGTTGATCACACGACGGTAGAGGTCGTTGAGGTCGGAGGTCGCGAAGCGGCCACCGTCGAGCTGCACCATCGGGCGCAGCTCCGGCGGGATCACCGGAACGACGTCGAGCACCATGGCGGCCGGGCTCATACCGGTCTCCAGGAACGAGCTGACGACCTTCAGGCGCTTGATCGCGCGGATCTTGCGCTGACCCTTGCCCTCGGAGATCTGCAGACGCAGGTTCTCGGCCTCGGTGACGAGGTCGAACGCCGCGAGGCGGCGCTGGATCGACTCGGCGCCCATGTAGGCCTCGAAGTACTGACCGAAGCGGTCCTGCAGCTCGTGGAAGACGTCGTCCTCGGGACGGAGCGCTCCGACCTCGAGCGTGCGGAAGTCCTCCCACACGCGCTCGAGCTTGGCGATCGCCTCGTCGGCACCCTTGCGGATGAGCGACATCTCCTTCTCGCCGGCGTCCTTGACCTTCTTCTTCGCGTCGGCCTTGGCGCCCTCGGCCTCGAGGGAAGCGAGCTCCTCCTCCAGGCGCGCCAGGCGCTCGGCGATCTTCGCGTCGCGACGGTCTCCGAGCGTCTTCAGCTCGAGACGGATGTTGTTCTCCTGCGTGCCCAGGTCGCGGTGGCGAGCTTCCTCGTCGACCGAGATGACCATGTAGGCGGCGAAGTAGATGACCTTCTCGAGGTCCTTCGGCGCCATGTCGAGCAGGTAGCCGAGACGCGAGGGGACACCCTTGAAGTACCAGATGTGGGTGACGGGAGCGGCGAGCTCGATGTGACCCATGCGCTCACGACGCACCGAGGACTTGGTGACCTCGACGCCGCAGCGCTCGCAGACGATGCCCTTGAAGCGGACACGCTTGTACTTTCCGCAGGCGCACTCCCAGTCGCGGGACGGGCCGAAGATCTGCTCTCCGAAGAGACCGTCCTTCTCCGGCTTCAGGGTGCGGTAGTTGATGGTTTCAGGCTTCTTGACCTCGCCGTAGGACCAGGCGCGGATGTGGTCCGCGGTGGCCAGGCCGATGCGAAGCTCATCGAAAGTGTTTGACTCGAGCACAAATTCTCCTGTGTAGGAATTCTTCTGAAGAAATCGGGGAGGCGGGCCGCCGTCCGAGCGTCACGCCCGGACGGCGACCTGGGCCTTAGATCTCGTCGATCGAGGCGGCCTCGAAGCGGCTGGAGATGTTGATGCCGAGCTCCTCCGCAGCGCGGAAGGCCTCATCATCGGTGTCACGCAGGTTGACGAGCGTGCCGTCGGCCGAGAGTACCTCGACGTTCAGGCAGAGCGACTGCATCTCCTTCATGAGCACCTTGAAGGACTCGGGGATGCCGGGCTCCTGGATGTTCTCGCCCTTGACGATCGCCTCGTACACCTTGACGCGGCCGAGGATGTCGTCGGACTTGATCGTGAGGAGCTCCTGCAGAGCGTAAGCGGCGCCATAGGCCTCGAGGGCCCAGACCTCCATCTCACCGAATCGCTGTCCACCGAACTGCGCCTTACCACCGAGCGGCTGCTGGGTGATCATCGAGTACGGTCCGGTCGAACGCGCGTGGATCTTGTCGTCGACCAGGTGGTGCAGCTTCAGGATGTACATGTAGCCCACCGAGATCGGCGCCGGGAACGGCTCACCGGAGCGGCCGTCGAACATCTGGGCCTTTCCGCTGGAGTCGATCAGACGGATGCCGTCGCGCGTCGGGATGGTCGCGTCGAGAAGACCGGCGATCTCCTCCTCGCTCGCACCGTCGAACACCGGGGTGGCGACCTTGGTGCCGGGGGCTGCCTCGAAGGCATCCTTCGGGAGGCGGGTGGCCCACTCGGGGGTTCCCTCGACCTTCCAGCCCTGCTTGGCGATCCAGCCGAGGTGCGTCTCGAGAACCTGGCCGAAGTTCATTCGACCGGGGATACCGAGCGGGTTCAGCACGATGTCGACCGGGGTTCCGTCCGCGAGGAACGGCATGTCCTCGATCGGGAGGATCTTGGCGATGACACCCTTGTTGCCGTGACGGCCGGCGAGCTTGTCGCCCTCGGTGATCTTGCGCTTCTGGGCGATGTAGACCACGACGCGGCGGTTCACGCCGGAGCCGAGCTCGTCGTCGCCGTCCTCGGCGTTGAACTCCTTGACGGCGATGATCGTGCCCTGCTCACCGTGGGGCACCTTCAGAGAGGTGTCACGGACCTCGCGGCTCTTCTCGTTGAAGATCGCGCGGAGCAGACGCTCTTCCGCCGACAGCTCGGTCTCGCCCTTCGGCGTGACCTTGCCGACGAGGATGTCGCCGGGGCGGACCTCGGCACCGATGCGGATGATGCCGCGCTCGTCGAGGTCCTTCAGCAGCTCGGGGCTGACGTTAGGGAGATCACGGGTGATCTCCTCCTTGCCCAGCTTCGTGTCGCGGGCGTCGACCTCGTACTCCTCGATGTGGATCGAGGAGAGGGTGTCGTCCTTCACCAGGTCCTGGCTGAGGATGATCGCGTCCTCGAAGTTGTAGCCCTCCCACGTCATGAACGCGACGAGGAGGTTCTTCCCGAGTGCCAGCTCGCCGTTCTCGGTGGCGGGACCATCGGCGATGACCTCTCCGACCTCGACGCGGTCGCCCTCGTTGACGACGACCTTCTGGTTGTACGACGTGCCCTGGTTGGAGCGGTCGAACTTGCGCAGGTGGTAGTCCTGCGTGCCGCCCTCGTCGAGCATGACGGTGACGCGGTCCGCGGAGACCTCGGAGACGACACCCGGCTTCTCGGCGGTGAGCACGTCACCGGCGTCGATGGCGGTGTAGCCCTCCATACCGGTTCCGACGAGCGGCGAGTCGCTGCGCAGCAGCGGCACGGCCTGACGCTGCATGTTGGCACCCATGAGGGCGCGCTGCGCGTCGTCGTGCTCGAGGAAGGGCACGAGCGAGGTCGCGACCGACACCATCTGGCGCGGCGAGACATCGATGTAGCCGATCTCCTCCGGGAGGAACAGGTCGACCTCACCGCTTCCGCCCTTGGGGCGGGCGAGCACGTGGCTCTCGCGGAAGCGGCCGTTCTTGTCGAGCGGGGCGTTGGCCTGCGCGATGTTGAAGTCGACCTCTTCCGAGGCGGTCAGGTAGTCGATGTGCTCGGTGACGACGCCACCCTCGACCTTGCGGTACGGGGTCTCGATGAAACCGAACGAGTTGATGCGCGCGAACGTCGCGAGAGCACCGATCAGACCGATGTTCGGGCCTTCAGGCGTCTCGATGGGGCACATGCGGCCGTAGTGCGACGGGTGGACGTCACGGACCTCGACGCCTGCACGGTCACGGCTCAGACCACCGGGGCCGAGGGCCGAGAGGCGGCGCTTGTTGGTCAGACCCGCGAGCGGGTTGTTCTGATCCATGAACTGCGAGAGCTGCGAGGTTCCGAAGAACTCCTTGATCGCGGCGACGACGGGGCGCACGTTGATCAGGGTCTGCGGCGTGATCGCCTCGATGTCCTGCGTGGTCATGCGCTCGCGGACGACGCGCTCCATGCGGGACAGACCGGTGCGGACCTGGTTCTGGATCAGCTCGCCGACCGCGCGGATGCGACGGTTGCCGAAGTTGTCGATGTCGTCGGTGGCGATCCGGATGTCGGCCTTCTTGCCCGAGCGGATGCCGGGGAAGGTCTCTTCGGTGCCCGCGTGCAGACGCACGAGGTACTTGATCGTCGCGACGATGTCCTCGACGGTCAGCACCGACGAGTTCAGCGGCTGGTCGAGACCGAGCTTGTGGTTGATCTTGTAGCGACCCACCTTCGCCAGGTCGTAGCGCTTCGGGTTGAAGTAGAAGTTGTCGAGGAGCGCACGCGCGGCCTCGGCGGCGACCTGCTCGCCCGGACGCAGCTTGCGGTAGATGTCGCGGAGCGCATCTTCCTTCGTGACGATGGTGTCCTTCGCGAGCGTCTCCTCGATCGAGGTGTAGCCGGCGAACTCCGTGAGGATCTCCTCGCTGGTCATGCCCAGCGCCTTGAGGAACACGGTGACGGACTGCTTGCGCTTGCGGTCGACGCGCACGCCGACCTGGTCGCGCTTGTCGATCTCGAACTCGAGCCATGCACCACGGCTCGGGATCACGCGCGCCGAGACGATGTCCTTGTCGGACGTCTTGTCGGGGGTCTTGTCGAAGTAGACACCGGGCGAGCGCACGAGCTGCGACACGACGACGCGCTCGGACCCGTTGATGATGAACGTGCCCTTGTCGGTCTGGAGCGGGAAGTCGCCCATGAAGACCGTCTGGGTCTTGATCTCACCGGTGAGGTGGTTCATGAACTCGGCCTCGACGTACAGCGGAGCGGCGTAGGTCTTGCCACGCTCCTTGCACTCCTCGATCGAGTACTTCTCCGGCTCGAGGTAGGGGTTCGTGAACGACAGCTGCATCGTCTCGCCGAGGTCCTCGATCGGGGAGATCTCCTCGAAGATCTCGCCGAGACCGCTGTTCTCGTTGACGTCGGTGCGGCCGGCCTTCTTGGCCTCTGCGACACGAGCCTTCCAGGCGTCGTTGCCGACGAGCCATCCGAAGGATTCGGTCTGCAGAGCGAGAAGGTCAGGGACCGTCAGCGTGTCGGAGATCTTGGCGAACGAAAGACGGGAAGCTCCGCGTCCGTTCTTGGTGGTGGTGGATGTGGATGCGTTGGGAGCAGCAGCCAAGGGAATAACCTCCGTGAGCCCCGCAGGGCTTCTCGATTCCTTTGTCGTCAGGTGGAGTGTGCGCTCAGAAGCTCAACGAAATGCCGACCACCATATGAGGGCATGGAGAAGCGAGCGCAACTACCAACTATACGCACGATACGGCGACATGGCAAGTGCAGTCCTTGACCAATCTCGGATGCTGCGGTATTGACGCCTGGCGCTCGTGTGGGTGCACGTCCGTACCGGGCGACCGGTCTACCACTGCGAGCCTCCCCCGCGCAAGACCTCCCGGCCGCGGACGGCCGCGTGCCAGCATCGATCCATGACTCTCCGCCCCCTCCCGCCCCGCGACTCGGAAGAGGCGTCGGGCGTGGAGTCCGGGCTGATGGCGGACATCGCCGCGGGGAGCCAGAGCGCCTTCGCCCGTCTGTACGACCTCACCTGCGCGCAGATCTTCGGGCTGATCCTCAGCGTGATCCCCCATCGAGATGCGGCCGAGGACGTGCTGCAGGACTGCTACCTGCACGTGTGGTCGCACGCCTCGGACTTCGACGCACACCGCGGCGATGTGCGCGCGTGGATCTCGGGGATCGCGCACCGCCGTACCGTCGAACGCACGCTGTCGGCGACCGCCGGCACTCCCGTGACACCGCAGTCCGCCGATGAGCTGCACCCGGGCGGTGCCGCCGCAGTCGCGTGAGCAGCTGCGACGGCACTCCACCGTGCGATCAGGCTCCGGCCGCGCTCGAGATGTTGAGCTCGTTGCCGGGGATCGAGGCCAGCAGACGCCGCGTGTACGGATCACGCGGGTTGGTGAAGATCTCCTCGGACGAGGCCGCCTCGACCAGCGATCCGTCCTTCATCACGCACACGTAGTCGCTGATCAGCCGCACCACCGCGAGGTCGTGCGAGATGAACAGGTAGCTGAGCCCGTACTCGGTCTGCAGATCGCCGAGCAGCGTCAGGATCTGGTCCTGCACCAGCACGTCCAACGCCGATACCGGCTCGTCGCACACGATCAGCTCGGGCGACAGCGCCAGTGCCCTGGCGATCGCGACGCGCTGCCGCTGTCCGCCCGACAGCTCTGACGGATACCGCCGCAGCATCGACTGCGGGAGTGCGACGTCGTCGAGGAGCTTGCGCACCCGCGTGCGACGATCCGCGCTGCTGCCCCGACGATAGAAGTCCAGAGGCTCGGAGATCAGCCGCTCGATCGTGAACATCGGGTTCAGACTCGAATAGGGATCCTGGAAGATCGGCTGCACGCGCTGACGGAAGGCCTTCGTCTCCGCCCGGCTGAGCGAGGCGACGTCCTTGCCCTCGTAGCGGATCAGACCGCTCGTCGGCTCGATGATCTTCAGCAGCATCCGTGCGGTCGTGGTCTTGCCCGACCCGGACTCCCCCACGATCGCGACGGTCTCACCACGAGGGATCGCCAGCGACACGTCGTTGACGGCGACGAAGTCCTCCTTCTGTCCGCGCACCGGGTACACCTTCGTGAGGTTCTCGATCTCGACGATGTTGTCGGCGACGACGGCGGCGGGGGGCTGCCCGGCATCCGTCGTCTCGTCCGAGGCGGAGGGACGGTCCTCGGCATGGAACGCCTCGGGTCGAAGCCGCGCCGCTGCGACCGACGGCGCCGCCTTCACCAGCGACTGCGTGTACGGATGCTGCGGGTCCTCGAGGATCTGCTTCGCCGGCCCCTGCTCCACGACCTTGCCGCGGTGCATCACGATCACCCGCTCGGCGCGCTCGGCGGCGAGACCCAGGTCGTGCGTGATGAGGAGGACGGCGGTGCCGAGCTCCCGCGTCATCGCGCCGATCTGATCGAGGATCGTCTGCTGCACCGTCACGTCGAGCGCGCTCGTGGGCTCGTCGGCGATCAGCAGGCGCGGCTTGCAGGCGAGTCCGATCGCGATCAGCGCCCGCTGGCGCATGCCGCCCGAGAACTCGTGCGGATACTGCTTCGCGCGGCGCTCCGGATCCGGCAGCCCCGCGGCCGTCAGAGCCTCGACGACCTTCTGCTGCACGTTCTGCCGTGTGGCCAGTCCGTGCGCGAGGAGGGTCTCGGCCACCTGGGTGCCGATCTTGGCGACCGGGTTGAGGTTCGACATCGGGTCCTGCGGCACCAGGCCGATGTCGCGCCCGCGGATCGACCGCAGGGCGCTCTCGGGGGCGTGGGTGATGTCGCGCCCGTCGAGCCGGATGCTGCCGGAGGCGACGCGTCCTCCCCCGGCGAGCAGCCCGATGATGGCCATCGCGGTCGTCGACTTGCCCGACCCCGACTCTCCCACGATCGCGACGGTCTGCCCCGGCGCGATCTCGAGGTCGACGCCCTCGACGGCATGCACGACGCCGTCCATCGTGGCGAAGTCGACGGCCAGTCCTTCGACGGACAGCAGGGGGGCGTCGGGCACCGTGTTCTCCTTCGCAGCGTTCATCGTGCTCTCGTCCTCGGGTCCATGGCCTCGCGCAGCGCCTCACCGAAAAGGGTGAAGCCCAGCGCGGTCACCGCGATGCAGATACCGGGCAGGAAGGCCAGCCACGGGGCGATCGCGAGCTCCGCCTGCGCATACGTGAGCATGCGCCCCCACTCGGCCGTCTCGGGGCGACCGCCGCCGAGACCGAGGAACGACAGCGCCGCGGCATCGATGACCGCGGTCGCGAGCGTCAGCGTTCCCTGCACGATGACGGGGCCGATCGCGTTCGGCAGCACGTGCGACATCGTGATCTGGCCGCGCCCGAGACCCAGCGTCTGCGCAGAGAGCACGTAGTCGCTGGAGCGCTGCTGCAGCATCGACGCACGCAGAAGCCGGGCGAAGATCGGCACCTGCGACGCACCGATCGCGATCATCACCGCGAACGGCGTCTGGCCGAGGATCGCCGCGATCGAGACCGCGAGCAGCAGGTTCGGCACCGACAGGATGATGTCGACGACGCGCATGATGAGCGTGTCGACCCACCCGCCGAAGGTGCCGGCCAGCAGCCCGAGCACCATTCCGCCGACGAGGCCGAGGGCGGTGGAGATCACGCCGACCAGCAGCGAGGCCTGCGCACCCCAGATGAGCTTGGAGAGCACGTCGCCGCCGAAGCGGTCGAGACCGAGCGGGAACTCTGGCATCTCGCCGGGTCCGGGGATGTTCGTCGGAGTGATGAACTTCGCGCCGGGCAGTGCGGTCTCGGGATACGGGGCGAGCAGCGGCGCGAGCGCCGCGACGAGCAGGAACGCGAGCACGATGCCCGCGCCGATCCAGGCCGTGGGGTTGCGGCGCAGCCGACGGAAGACGTCGTGCCAGAAGCCGCCCGGCCCCTCTTTGAGATCGGACTGGGCGATCGAGACGGTGTCGATCAGACCGCCGCCCTGTGCGGGTGGGAGTGCGACGCTCATGACGTCACCTCTTTTCGGGGAACGAGACGGGACATCACTGCACCCGCACTCTCGGATCGATGAAGCTGTACGACACGTCGACGGCGAGGTTGATCAGCGCGTACGCGATGGCGATGAAGATGATGAAGCCCTGCAGCACGGGGAAGTCGCGCGTGAAGATCGCCCGCGCCAGGAACGAGCCGATGCCGGGGAACGCGAACACCGTCTCGGTGAGCACCGCCCCCGAGATCAGCAGCCCTGTCTGCAGGCCGATCGTGGTGATCACCGGCAGCATGGCGTTGCGCAGGATGAAGCGGCTGCGCAACGTGGACGCGCCGACGCCCTTCGCACGACCTGTGCGCACGTAGTCGGCGTTCTGCACCTCGAGCACGCTGGCCCTCGTGATGCGGACGATGATCGCGAGCGGGATCGTGCCGAGCGCGAGCGCCGGGAGCACGAGATGCAGGATCGCATCCCACGCGGCGTCGAACTCGCCGGTGATGATGCCGTCCCACACGTAGAACCCGGTGGGATGCGTCGCATCGATGCGCGGGTTCTGCCGCCCGTCCGACGGCAGCCAGCCCAGCTGCACCGCGAAGACGTACTTCAGGATGAAGGCCAGGAAGAAGACCGGGATGGTGATGCCGACCAGGCTCATGACCACCGATGCGTGATCGGTGAACTTGCCGTGTCGTCGCGCCGCCCAGTATCCGAGCGGGATGCCGACGCCGACCGCGAAGATCAAGGCGAGCACGCTCAGCTCGATCGTCGCGGGGAAGCGGCGGAAGAACTCCTCCACCACGGGCCGGTTCGTCTGGATCGACGTGCCGAAGTCGCCCTGGAGGAGGCGGCCGACCCAGATGAAGTACTGCTCGAGGATCGGTCGGTCGAATCCGTAGAGCTCGTTGACCCTGGCGACGGCCTCCGGGGTCGCCTTCTCACCGAGAAGCGCGACCGCGGGGCCACCGGGCAGGGCCCTGACCCAGGCGAACAGCAGGATGCTGAGCCCGATCAGGGTGGGGATGAGGAAAAGCAGTCGCCTGCCGATGGTGCGCAGCAAGAGGTCTCCGTTGATCGGTTGCGGACCCTTCGTCTCGCTCCGCTCGCTCAGGGACCGGAGTGCCGGCCCGCTCAGGGACCGGGTGTTCCGGCCCCTGAGCGACCGGGTGTTCCGGCCCCGCCCAGGGACCGGAATGCCGGCCCGCCCAGGGACCGGAATGCCGGCCCGTCCAGGGACCGGAATGCCGGCCCCTGAGCGAGGACCGGGTGTTCCGGCCCCTGAGGAGGGGATAGTGTTCCGGCCCCTGAGGAAGAGCTGGTGTTCCGGCCCCGAGGAGGAGCTGGTGTTCCGGCCCCTGAGCGAGGAGCGGAGCGACGAGACGAAGGGCTTTCGCGTCGGGTCGGACCTACTCGGTGAGGACGATGTCCGTGAAGACCTCGTCGTTCACCGGGCTGGCGGGGTAGCTCTTGACTCGCGGGTCGAACGCCAGGGTCGGCGCCGGGTGCGCGAGCGGAACGCCGGGGATGAACTGCGCGACCATCTCGTTGATCTCCTCGTAGAGGGCCGTCTGGTCCTCGAGGTTGGAGACGCCACGAGCCTCGTCGAGCTTCTGGAACAGCTCGGGGTTGTCGAAGCCCCACTCCGAGCTCTGCTGGCCGAAGAAGACGCCGACGAAGTTGTCGGTGTCGTTGTAGTCGCCGGTCCAGCCGAGCAGGTGGATGCCGTGGTCGGACGTGCCGGTGGTGCGGTCGAGGTACTCGACCCACTCCTCCGAGACCGGGGTGGTCTCGACGCCGACCTCGGAGAGCTGCGACGACAGGACCGTGAAGATCTGCTCGGGGTCCGGCATGTACGGACGCGAGACGTTGACCGGGTAGTTGAAGGTGAGCTTCAGCGGGTTGGCCTCGTCGTAGCCGGCCTCGGCAAGCAGCGACTTGGCCTTCTCGGGGTCGTAGTCGTACGTCGTGACGTCGGGGTTGTAGCCGTTGACGGTGTCGGGGACGAACTCGATCGCCTTCTCGGTGCCCTCGGGCAGGACCTGGCTGATCAGGGCGTCCTTGTCGACCGCGTATGAGAGCGCCTCACGGACCTTGGGGTCCTGCAGCTCGGGGATCGCCTGGTTGAACGCCAGGTAGAGGATCGTGAAGGGAGGGCGCGACACCATGGTGAAGCCGTCGTCCTCGAGCGCCTGGGTGTCGGCGGGGCCCACCAGGTCGTAGCCGTCGATCGAGCCGGACTCGAGAGCCTGGCGACGCGCGGTCGGGTCGTCGATCGTGCGGAAGATGATCTCGTCGATCTGACCCGCGTCGCCCCAGTAGTCGCCATAGGCCTTGAGCGAGACCTGCTCGCCCGGTGCCCACTCGTCGAACTGGTAGGGACCGGTGCCGACGGGGTGACCCATCGCGTACTCGGACAGCACGGGCGCCTCGGCGGAGCCGCTGACATCGTCGGCGCCGAACTCCTGCAGGGCCGACGGGCTCTGCATCCCGAACGAAGGCAGCGAGAGCGAGGCGACGAAGCCTGCGAACGGCTTGTTGAGCTCGATCGTCACGGAGTAGTCGCCGTCGGGGGTGCAGGACTTGTACACGGCGTTCGCGGGGTCGGATGCGTAGCCCTTGAAGAGCTTGTTGTAGTAGTAGCCGAACGCCTCGGAGGCGGCGAGGCCGGTCCAGTTGTACCAGCGGTCGAAGTTCGCGCAGACGGCCTCGGCGTTGAAGGGGGTGCCGTCGTGGAAGGTGACGTCCTCCTTGAGGGCGAAGGTGTGGCTCATGCCGTCATCCGACGATTCCCACGACTCGGCGAGCAGCGGGGCGGGGTCGGCCGTGCCTGGCTCGGTGCCGACCAGACCCTCGAAGATCTGGCGCGAGACGCGGAAGCTCTCGCCGTCCTGCGCGAATGCCGGGTCGAGGCTGGCCGGGTCCGACGATGCGGCGAACACGAACGTGCCGTCCACATCTCCCGAGCCCTCTGCCCCGTCGTCGCCGCGCTCGCTGGCGACACATCCCGAGAGGACCAGCGCGGCGAGCGCCGCTCCGGTGACGGCGATGAGACCTCGCCGACGCATGACTTCATGGTGCATTGTGTGACCTTCCTGTCGAGCGCAGCTGTGCGCGTTCCGAAGGCGTCGTCGACTTCGGAACCGGTGTTGCCTCGACGCTACCCAGTGCACCGACCTCTGCAAAACACTTCCAGGTTGCATTCCTGTTACGGAAATTCTCGTAATCGAGCGGTCCCGCACGACCAGGCCGTGGCGTCGGACTCAGCGGCGGCGACGCGAGGCGGCGGCGTCGTGCGTCAGCTGCAGCGGGATCACCACCGGCTCGCCCCGGTGCTGGACGATCCGCACGAACAGGATGTCGACGAGCGCGAGCTGCGCGATACGGCTCGACATCGCGGCCATCCGGAACGGCGACTCCTGCGCGTAGGTCAGCAGCACGACGTCCGCCGCGAGGGCGAGGGTCGAATCCGGCACGCCGGTGATCGCCACCGAGAGCGCCCCTGCGTCCCTCGCCACCTCGACCGCGCGCACGACCTCCTGCGTCTCACCGCCGTGCGAGAACGCGATCACCACGTCGCCGGGGGTGCGCAGAGAAGCCGTCGTCAGCGCCAGATGCGGATCGGCGGAGTGAGCGACGGAGCATCCGATGCGGGCGAGCTTCTGCTGCAGGTCCTGCGCGGTGAGAGACGACGCCGCCTGCCCGAAGAGGTCGACGTGCCGCGCATCGATGACCGCACGCGCGACGCGGTCGAGCGCGTCGGCATCGAGCCCCAGGGCGGTCTTCTCGATGGCGTCGATCTCCTGCGCCGCGAGCTTGGCGGCGATGGCGGCCGGCTCGTCATGGGGGTCGATCGCGGTGGTGTCGAGTCCGAACCGTGCACGCTGCGCCTGGGCGAGGGTGACGGTGCGCGCCACCGCGACGCGCAGCTCCCGGTATCCCGTGAAACCGAGGGTCTGCGCGAAACGCGCGACGGTCGACAGCGAGGTGTTGCAGAGCCTGGCGAGATCGTTGATCGCGAGATCGACGACGAGTGTCGGGTCGCCGAGGATCGTCTCCGCGACTCGGGCCTCGGCGGCAGTCAGTCGCGGGACGGATCTCCGTACCAGCGCTAGAACATCGGCGTCCACGGTGACATCCTGCCTCAGAGAGCCCGCCGGGTGTCGTCGGATGACGAAATGCGGGGAGAACTCGTGCCGCCGGTGAGCCGACGCCTGGCCTCCTGTGCGCCGATCCGGCTCGCCGCACCGACCTCGACGACGGGGAGCGCGAGCGGGCGTCGGGCCGGCAGCCCGACGTTCACCACCACGGCCGCGGGGTCGCGCTCAGCCGCCCGATCGACGAGTGACCGCTGCGCGGCGTCGGCATCGGGGCGGTCGAGCAGGATCACAGTGAGGCCCGGGGCGGCGACGGCCGCATCGAGCGCGGCATCCTGCTCCTCCGCGCCGGCACGAGCCACATCGACGCGGCCCCGATGTCCGTCGGCGGCGAGCACCTCGACCACATGCGCGGAGGCGCTGTCGACCGCGAGCGACGAGCGACGCCGCGCGTCGACGACAGCGAGCGCATCGGCATCCGCCGTCGCGCCGGTGACCGCCCGCGCGACGACGTCGGCCGCGTCGTACCCGAGGGGAGCCTGCGCCTCGGCGGCCCGCGCCCGCAGGGTCTCGGCGAGCGCCCGCACGCGGGCCGCGGCCTCCTCCACCCTGGCGCGGGTCAGCGAGCCATCGCGCATCGCGGCGACGATCCCGTCGCGCGCCTCGAGGAGATCGCGGTGATCCTGATCCGGCCGTGCCGCATCTCCGAGGTTGGTCGGGTTGCCGATGCACAGCAGATCGACTCCGGCCGCGAGCGCCCTCGCGGCCCCGCCGCCGATGCCCACGGTCTCGCGGATCGCCGCCATGTCGAGCGCGTCCGAGATGATCACCCCGGCGAAGCCCCATCCGCGCAGCATGCCCAGCACGCGGGAGTTGAGGGTCGCTGGCTCGTCACCCCATGCCGGCACGACGATGTGCGCCGTCATGACGGTGTCGACGCCGTCGGCGACCGCGGCGCGGAAGGGCTCGAGGTGCACCCGCTCGATCTCGTCGACGTCGAGGGTGATCTCCGGGAGGGCGTGATGGGAGTCGAGGTGGGTGTCGCCGTGTCCGGGGAAGTGCTTGATGCACGCGGCCACCCCGCCGCTCTGCAGCCCCTCGACCGCGGCGCGCACGTGACGCGACACGAGTGCAGGGTCGTCACCGAACGAGCGCACGCCGATCACCGGGTTCCGAGGGTCGGTGTTGACGTCGGCCACCGGGCCGAGCACCACGTCGGCACCGACGGCAGCGACGCGTCGCGCCAGTTCCGCGGCCGCGGCCCTGGTCGCGACGACGTCGTCGACGGCGCCGAGCTGCGCGGCACCGGGCAGCGTCGAGCCCGTCGCGGACTCGAGGCGCGTGACGTTGCCGCCCTCCTCGTCGATCCCGATGAGCGCGGCGGGGTTCGCACGGCGGATGGACGCACTGAGCTCCGCCAGTCCCTCCCCCATGTTCTGGCCGAAGTAGACGACCCCGGCGAGCCCCTCGCGCAGCTCGGCGAGCAACCACTCCGGCGCCTCCGTGCCGAGGAACCCGGGCCAGAGCACGCCGTTCGCGAGACGGGTGAGGTCGTCGCTCATCCCTTCACCGCACCCGCGACCATGCCCGCCGAGAGGCGGCGCTGGACGATCACGAAGAAGATCATGACCGGCAGGGTGATGATCGTCGACGCGGCCATGATGCTGCCCCAGTCGTTCGCGAACAGGCCGAAGAACGACTTCAGGCCGATCGAGACCGTGTACTGGTCGGTCTGCGCACCGAGGATCGTCATGGCGAAGATGAACTCGTTCCATGCCGTGATGAAGCTGAAGATGCTCGTGGCGACGAGGCCCGGCATCACGAGCGGCAGCAGGATCGAACGGAACATCCGCCACCAGCTCGCCCCGTCGATGTACGCGGCCTCCTCGAGCTCGACCGGGACCGCGGCGACGAAGCCGCGCAGCATCCAGATGCCGAAGGCGAGCGAGAGCGCGACGTACACGACCATCAGCCCCAGGATGCTGTTGAGCAGCCCGAGGCTCTTGACCTGCAGGAACAGCGGGATGACGAGCGCCTCGAGCGGCACCATCTGCACGACGAGGATCATCATGAGCACCGTGGTGCGGAACTTGAAGCGGAACCGTGCGACAGCGACGGCCGCGAGCAGGCAGACGAGGGCGCTCACGAGCACGGTGACGACCGCGACGATCGCCGAGTTGCGCAGGAAGGTGCCGAAACCGCCCTCCGTCAGCACGAAGGCGAAGTTGTCGAAGGTGAACTCCTGCGGCAGCAGGGACTGCCCGCCACTGGAGGCCTTCGCGTCGAACGCGCTGGAGACCATCCAGTAGACGGGGAACAGCGTGAAGATCAGGACGGCCGCGACCGCGATCCCGGTGCCGATGCGCGAGCGGAGAGAGGCGCGGGGGTTCACAGCTCGTCCTCCTTCATGAGGGATCGGATGTACACGATGGTGATGCCGATCAGCACGAGGGTGAGCAGCACGGCGAGCGCGGCGCCGAAGCCGTAGCGGTTCTGACCGAACGACTCGACATATGACCAGACGCCGAGATTCAGGACCTGGCGGTTGCCCCCGCCGCCGCCCGGCATGAGGTACACCTGCGCGAACACCTTGAAGTCCCAGATGGTCGACAGGATGATGACCACCGAGAACACGGGCTTGAGGGTCGGGAAGATGATCTTCCAGAAGCGCATCCAGGCGTTGGCGCCGTCGAGGGCGGCCGCTTCGAGCATCTCCTTCGAGACGCCGAGGAGTCCGGCGAGCACCGTGATCGCGACGAACGGGAACCCGTGGTGCACCACGTTGAGCAGCACGATCGCGTAGAACGACCACTGATTGGTGAACCAGTTCACCGGGTCGTCCATCAGCCCGAGGTCGCGCAGCACGCTGTTGAAGATGCCGCGATCCGCGTCGAAGATGAACGTCCACACATAGGTTCCGGTGACGGCGGGCATCGCCCAGGCCACCATGATGCAGCTGGAGACGATGGTGCGCCATGCTGTGCCGAGCCGGGCCAGCAGCAGAGCGACCAGAGTGCCGACGGCGACCGTGACGAACACGGCCACGGCGGCGAAGCCCACGGTGTTCGGCAGGACGACCGTCCACAGGGTCGGATCGGTGAGCGCCTCGATGTAGTTCTGGAATCCGATCCAGTTGCTCTCGCCCGTGTTGATCTCGCGCAGACCGTAGTCCTGCAGCGAGTACACGACCACCTGGATGAGCGGCCAGAGCATGAGCACCGCGAGGATCACGAGCCCGGGAGCGAGCAGGAGCCACGGGCGGGCCGTGATCAGCGAGAGACCTCGCCGGCGGGGCCGCCCGCCGGCCACGGAGGCGGAGCGAGGCTCCAGGGATGGGCGGGCATTGTAAACAAGTATAGCCAGCGCCGCAAA
>NZ_JBEOUR010000022.1:0-42803 GCF_040302605.1 Microbacterium sp. NPDC097977 | reverse complement strand
GCGTGGATGTCGACCCCGCCGGCGAGCTGGGCGGGTGCGTTTCGGCCCGGCGTTCGCCCCGCCCACCGGGCGGGGTCACTTTCGCACGGGAATCGACCGACTCCGGTGCGAAAGTGACCCCGCACCCGGGGTGAGCGGGCACCCCCGCCGCCCGCGCCGCGCCGCCCGCGCCGCCCGCACGCACCCGCGCCGCCGCCCGCCCAGGAACTCTTCCCGCCCCCGGATGCACTCTGCCCCCGCACGTGGTGACGTGCGGGGGCAGGAGGCGGCGGGACGAGTGCGGGACTCAGCCTCCGAGAGCGGCCGACACCACGGCGCGTGCCTCGGCCTGCACCTCTGCGAGGTGCTCGGGTCCGCGCAGGCTCTCGGCGTACAGCTTGTAGACGTCTTCGGTGCCCGACGGGCGCGCGGCGAACCAGGCGTGCTCGGTCTGCACCTTCAGCCCGCCGATCGCGGCGCCGTTGCCCGGTGCGTGCGAGAGCTTGGCCGTGATGTCCTCGCCGGCGAGGGTCGTCGCCGTGACGGCATCCGGGGCCAGCTTGCCCAGCGTCGCCTTCTGCGCGGGCGTCGCCGGAGCGTCGACCCGCTGATAGGCCGACGATCCGAAGGCCTGCTCGAGTTCGGCGTACCGCTCCGACGGCGTCTTGCCCGTGACGGCGATGATCTCCGCGGCGAGCAGGCACAGCAGGATGCCGTCCTTGTCGGTCGACCACACGGAGCCGTCGAACCGCAGGAACGACGCACCGGCCGACTCCTCGCCGCCGAACGCCACCGACCCGTCGAGCAGTCCGGGAACGAACCACTTGAAGCCCACGGGAACCTCGAGCAGGCGGCGACCGAGCGACTCGGCCACCCGGTCGATGATCATCGACGACACGAGGGTCTTGCCGATCGCGGCGTCGCGGGGCCACTCGGACCGGTGCGAGAACAGGTAGTCGATCGCGACGGCCAGGTAGTGGTTGGGGTTCATCAGCCCGGCGTCGGGGGTGACGATGCCGTGGCGGTCGGCGTCGGCGTCGTTGCCGGTCAGCACGTCGAAGTCGCCCTTCTTGGCGACGAGCGAGGCCATGGCCGAGGGGGAGGACGGATCCATGCGGATCTTCTCGTCCCAGTCCAGCGTCATGAAACGCCAGGTGGGGTCGACCTCGGGGTTCACGACGGTGAGGTCGAGGTCATACACCTCCTTGATGAGCGCCCAGTACTCCACGGACGCGCCGCCGAGGGGATCGGCGCCGATGCGCACTCCGGCGTTGCGGATGGCATCCATGTCGATGATCGTCGCGAGGTCGCGCACGTAGGCATCGCGGAAGTCGTAGCCCGGAATCGCATCCCAGTCGACGTCGGCGAAGCGCTCGCGCTTCACATCGACCAGTCCGCCGGCGATCAGCTCGTTGGCGCGGTCGGCGATCCACCCGGTCGCGTCGGTGTCGGCCGGTCCGCCGTGCGGCGGATTGTACTTGAAGCCGCCGTCGCGCGGGGGGTTGTGGGAGGGGGTCACGACGATGCCGTCGGCACGGCCGGCGGCATCCGCGGGAAGGTCGCGATTGAAAGTGAGGATGGCGTGGCTGAGCGCAGGGGTCGGGACCCAGGCGTCGCGGGAGTCCACGCGGACGTCGACCCCGTTCGCGACCAGAACTTCGATGGCGCTGCGCTCGGCGGGCAGCGAGAGGGCGTGGGTGTCGCGACCGAGGAACAGGGGGCCGGTGATGCCCTGACCTGCGCGGTAGTCGACGATCGCCTGCGTCGTCGCGAGGATGTGGTTCTCGTTGAAGCTGCCCGTGAGCGACGAGCCGCGGTGGCCGCTCGTGCCGAACGCGACCCTCTCGGCGGCGACGCCGGGGTCGGGGATGCGATCGTAATAGGCGGCGATCAGTTCGTCGACATCGATGAGGTCAGTTTCCTCCGCGGGGAGGCCGGCACGGCTCGTCATGCAGACAGTCTGCCCCCATCCGGGTCTGCGCGCATCTTCTGGGCGTCTGCGGGTGCCCTAAGGTGAAACGCGTGACTGCACGCCGCACCTACAGCTATCTCGGCCCCGCTGGAACGTTCACCGAAGCAGCGCTCGATCAGGTCGCCGAGGCACGCGGTCAGGACCGGCGTGCCGTGCACAACGTGGGCGAGGCGCTGGCGGATGTGCTCGAGGGGCGCAGCGACGCGGCGATGATCGCGATCGAGAACTCGATCGAGGGCGGTGTCTCGACCACGCAGGATGCTCTGGCCACCATGCCGGGTCTGCGGATCATCGGGGAATACCTGGTGCCGGTGAACTTCGTGCTGGTCGCCCCGCGCGGCACCGTGCTGTCGGACGTGCAGGTCATCGCCGCACACCCCGTGGCCTACGCGCAGTGCCATGGCTGGCTCGGCGCTCACCTGCCGACCCATTCCCATGTGCCCGCCGCGAGCAACGTCGCCTCGGCGATCGGGATGCTCGACGGGAGCCTCCCGGTGCAGGCGGCCATCGCCGCACCCGGCGTCGTGAAGCACCTCGACGTCGACGTCCTGGCGGAGGGGATCGGCGACAACGCGCAGGCCGTCACACGCTTCGTGCTCGTGACCCGCACCACCACGGCTCCCGCCCCGACCGGCGCCGACAAGACCTCGCTCATCGTCGAGCTCCCGAACGACCATCCCGGGTCGCTGCTCGAGATGCTCGAGCAGTTCTCGACGCGCGGCATCAACCTGTCGCTGATCCAGTCACGCCCGATCGGGGACGAACTCGGCCGCTACCGGTTCGTGATCGATGCCGACGGGCACATCGAGCACGAGCGCATGGCCGACGCGCTGCTCGGCATCCGTCGGTTCAGCCCGCGCGTGGTGTTCCTCGGGTCGTACCCGCGTGCCGATCGTCAGATCGTGCAGTACCCGGAGCGGTACTCCGACGAGATCTTCGTCGAGGCGCGCGACTGGCTGCGGGGAATCCTCTCGGGCGAGCCCGACACCTGAGCCTCGCGGCCGCCTCGCGTCGCCGCGGTCGTCCGGCCGTCAGTGCTCTTGGAACCTCGGCCAGGCGCTGCCCGGCCGCATCCGCGCATGCAGCGCGCCCTTCGCCGACTCGAGGGTCGGGTACACGCCGGATGCGGCGTCGGATCCCGCCATCACGACCGTGTAGCCCTCGTCGTCGTGGCGGACGCTGCCGACCACGCCGTTCGTGCCGTAGGCCACCCAGAGTGCCAGGGTCTTGGTGCTCATCATCGAACCCCTTCCGTTGAGGGTGACGCTACGCCTCGGGGCACCGGAATACCAGCCCCGCGGGACGTGTCGCGCTCACCTCCGCCCGTGCCGGTGCGGGTTCGCACCGCGAGCCGCGATCTGCGCGGGGTCGATTTCGCATCGCGATCTGCGCGGGGTCAGTTTCGCATCGCGATCTGCGCGGGGTCAGTTTCGCATCGGAAAGGGCGCTTGGGGGTGCGGAAGTGGCCCCGCTCGGAGAGGGTGCGGAAGCGGAGGCTCGGAGGCTCGGGTGGTCGGTGGGCCGGCGGGGTCAGTTTCGTATCACGGTCTGAGCGGGGTCGTTTTCGCATCGGAAAGGCCGCTTGGGGGGTGCGGAAGTGGCCCCGCTGGGAGGCTCGCGTGCGGAAGTGGCCCCGCTCGGACAGCCGGATGCGGAAGTGGCCCCGCTCGAAGAGTCGGAGGGCGACGGGCCGCGGCGGGCCGGGGCGAGGACGCGAGGGAGGAGAAGGCGGGAGTCAGCGGCGGGATGCCATCGCGTGCCGGATGCGCTCCAGCAGCGGCCGTGTGTCGGCGAGGTCGAGCTGGGTCACTCGGATGACGATCCATCCGAGACCCTCGAGTTCTCGCTGTCGCTGAATATCGCGCCGCCACTGGTCGCGGCTGGTGCGGTGGCCATCGCCCTCGTACTCGATCGCGATCCTGAGGTCGGGATAGGCGAGATCGCTTCGCGCGATGAGCACGCCGTTCTCGTGGATCTCGTGCTGTACGACGGGTTCGGGAAGACCGCCCGTGACGAGGGCCAGCCGCGTCTCGGTCTCCTTCGGCGATTCCACTCCATCACGTGTGCGGGACAGCGCATCTCGGATTCGTCGGGAACCGGGAAAGCGGACCCAGGCCTGCAGACGCTGCTCGATGTCGGCCGTGGTGAGCGTCGGACGCCCCACCCGCCGCCCGGGGTAGTTGTCCGCCGTGGTGATAATGGCGTCGAGCGCGATGACCACCTGATCGTCGGTCAGCGTCCCCGCGCACATGAACAGCGCCGTGACCGGATCGACGAGCGGGATCTCGCCGATCCGCCAGGGATCCGCGCGTCCCTCTGCCAGGCGTAGGCCGGTGACGCCGTGGCTGCGGACGCGGGCCGAACCGGTCGCCACGACCACGGTGATCGGTGCATCGATGCTCCACTTGCCGGGATGCGGATACCCCCACACCCGCATCGCCGTCTCCCCGCCGATGAGCTGACCGCGTCGAAGCCGCGGTGCGAGCGCGGCCACGCGCTCGAGCGCCGTCTCCGCCGTCGTGATCGACCGGACCCCGCGGAACGGACGGTCGAGATCACGTGCGGCCAGACGACCACGGCCTACACCTGAGGCCGCAGCCTGCCGCACGGTGAAATGGCAGGCGAGTTCGTCGGGCAGGAGTATCCGATGGCGCATCCGACCAGCATGGACACTTGACGCAGCGCTCGGGCATCCTCGTCGCCGGATTTCCGGGGAATGTGAATAAGTCGCGCCTGTGGACAGCATCCGCGGGCAGGTCGTGAGTCGATCGCTTCGGGGCCGGTGGGGTGCGGGGCCATTTCCGCATCCGGCTGCCGGCGCGGGGTCACTTCTGCATCCGGCTGCCGGTGCGGGGTCACTTCTGCATCCTCAAGCGACGTTTCGGGTGCGAAATTGACCCCGCCTGGATGCGGGCGGACGTCCGGCCGGACGCCGTGCAGGCGCTCCGCGAGAACGTCGGACGGGAGAGCGTCGGATGGGAGAGCGTCGGATGGGAGGACGCCGGACGGACGCCGGACGGGCCCTCCCGACCGGACGAGCCCTAGGCCGCACGGACCGCTCCGGTCCGGTCCGGGCAGGCGTACCGGACCGGCCGAGCCCTACGCCGCGGCGGCGATGAGCTCGAGTGTCTGAGCGCGACCGGCGGCGCTGTCGCGCGGCTCGGACTCGTACGCCCCGGCGACCGGCGACAGCATGACCTCGTCGACGCCGTGCTTCGTGGCGAACTCTCGCACCTCGGCGGCGACCGAGTCACCGGTGCCGACGAACCAACGCGAACGCGCAGCCTCGACGACCTGGTCGGTCGCGGCATCCGTCTCGGCGGCCAGTGCCTCTTCGACGGTCTCGAGCGCGACCAGCGGCTTGTTCAGGCGCAGCCTCGCCATCATGCGCAGCTGCGGCAGGGCGCGGGCCTCGGCCTCTTCCTGCGTGGGCGAGGCCACGGCGTTCACGGTGAGGAACGTCTGCGGCTCGGGGTGCTCCTCGCTCGGCTGGTAGCCGGTGCGGTAGAGATCGAGGGCTCGCTCGAGACCCTGCCCCGAGAAGTGGTTCGCGAACACGTAGGGCAGTCCGTGCGACGCGGCGAGCTGGGCCGAGTAGTCGCTCGATCCGAGCAGCCACACCACGGGGGCGCCGGTCGCAGCCGGGGTGGCCCGCACGGTGTATTCGCCGCCGGAGGTGAAACGCAGCGACGCGCCGTCGCCCGACACGAGGGCGCCGATGTCCTGCACGTGGCGGGGGAACTGCTCGACGTCGCTGGTGGTGCCCGATCCGCGCAGCAGCTGGGTGATCACGGGGTCACTGCCGGGGGCGCGACCCAGGCCGAGGTCGATGCGTCCGGGGGCGATGGCCTCGAGCGCGGCGAACTGCTCGGCCACGATGAGCGGCGCATGATTGGGCAGCATGACGCCGCCGGACCCGAGACGGATCTTCGACGTGCGCATCGCCGCAGCCGCGATCAGCACCGGGGGAGTGGTGGATGCCACGGCGGGCATGTTGTGGTGCTCGGCGAACCAGAAGCGGCGATAGCCGAGTCGGTCGGCGACGGCCGCGAGGGACAGGGAGGCCGTGATGGCCTCGGCGCTGGTCTGCCCGGTACGCACCGGGACGAGGTCGAGAACGGAGAGAGCAGTCACCCCGGTCTCAACGCCGGGCGACAGCGGCGCATTCCCGACGGCGGAACGGATGCGGAACGGTGACGCGTGAGAGGGAGGCGACGCGTGGGGCGGGTCGTGACGCCCGCCCCACGCGCGCGCTCAGGCGTCGATGGCCTGAGGGCGCTCCGCCGATTCCACGGTGATCTTGCGCGGCTTCGCTCGTTCGCTCACCGGGATGATCACCGACAGCACACCGCTCTCATACGAGGCGCTGATGCCGTCGAGGTCGACGCCGTCGCCGAGGGTGAACTGACGCAGGAACGACCCGGCACCGCGTTCGCGGGCGAGCCAGCGCGCGCCGTCGCGGGTGTCGGCCGTGCGCTGGGCGCGGATCGTGAGCTGGCCCCCGTCGAGGTCGACGTCGATCGACCCGGGATCGACGCCCGGCAGATCGGCGTGCAGGATGTAGCGGTCGCCGTCGCGATAGAGGTCCACCGGCATCAGCCGGGGAGCGCGACCGGAGTCCAGCACACTCGCGGCGAAGCGATCGAGCTGGCTGAAGGGATCGAAGGTCAGTGCCATGAGGTTTCTCCTTTCGAGCGGCCCAGGAGGGCGGATGGGTGATGCAGATAATCTGCATCAGTTGGTGTAGATTTTTTATAGAACAAATCTCAGAACACCGCAAGTCGATCGAAGGGATCTCGACGCATGATCCGCCGCGACCCCCGCACGCCCCTGTACGGCATCGCCGTCGCCGCGCAGCTCGTGGACCTCCCCGAGGCCACCCTGCGCCTGTTCGAGAGCAGGGGGCTGCTGACGCCGGCCCGCAGCGAGGGGGGAACCAGGCGGTACAGCGAGGACGACATCGATCGTCTGCGTCGTGCGGCGGAACTGCGCGACGACGGCATCAACATCGTCGGCATCGCCCGCGTCCTCGCACTGCAGGACGAGAACGTCGGCCTACGCGCGGCGTTGGGCGATGCGGCGTCGACCGACTGAGGGATGCGTGCACCGACGATCCGCCCAGTAGCGTGAAGGCATGGATGCGGAGATCTTCTACGTGCTGGTCGGTGCTGTCATCGTGGCGGCCATCGCCCGATGGCGAGGGTGGCCGGCGCCGCTGCTCGTGACGGTGGTCGCGCTCGCGGCATCCTTCCTGCCGTTCGTGCCCGATGTCGAGATCGACGGGCACCTGCTGCTGAACCTCGTGCTGCCGCCGCTGCTGTACTCGGCGGCGCTCGACGTCTCGTTCGTCGGCTTCAAGCGCAGCCTGCCCCAGATCCGCCGACTCGGGATCACGCTCGTGCTGCTCACCTCGGTCGCCGTGGGACTCGTCGCGTGGTGGATCCTGCCCTCGCTCACCCTGCCGGGCGCCCTGCTGCTCGGGGCGATCGTGGCTCCGCCCGATGCCGTCTCGGCGGCCGCGATCGGCCGCAAGCTCGGGCTTCCGCGTCGCATCATGACGGTGCTGTCGGGTGAGAGCCTGATCAACGACGCGACCTCGCTGACCCTGTACCGGGTGTTCGCGGCGATCATCGCCGGCGCCACGGTGGGCATCGTCGACGGCATCGGCCAGTTCCTGATGGCCGTCGGGGTCGGCGTCGCGATCGGTCTCGTGTTCGGCATCGTGCTGCACCAGCTGCGCATGCGCATCAATGACGCCGTCGTGATCGGCACGTTCGGGCTGCTCGCCCCCTTCGGCGCCTACGCGATCGCCGAGCACCTGCTGGGTTCGGGTGTGCTCGCGGTGGTCGCGATGGGCCTCTACGTCGGATACAACTCCCCCCGTACCGACTACACGACGCGCCAGCAGGAGAAGCCATTGTGGCTGTCGGCGGACCTGCTGCTCGAGAGCTTCGTCTTCGCGTACATCGGTCTGCAGTTCCCCCGGGTGCTCAGCGACCTCGGTGGCGAGGAGGTGGGTCGCATCCTGCTGCTGTCGGGCGCCGTGCTGCTGGTCGTCCTCGTCATGCGACCCCTGTACGTCTACCCGGCGAACCTGTGGGCGAACCGGCAGGACCGGCGCCGGCTGGAACGCTGGGATCGCTCCGTCGCCTCGGGCGCCTTCGAAGCGCGTCGCCGTGAGTCGAAACGCTGGGAGCAGTACACCCCCGAAGAGCTGCGGTCCCAGATCGTGCGCGATCGCATGGCGGGGCTCCAGCTGACGTGGAAGGACAATGCGGTGATCTCGTGGGCGGGGATGCGTGGCGTGGTCACGCTCGCGACCGCGCTCGCCGCGGCCGATCTCGCGGCCCTCGACACCGAGCCGTCGCACGCGATCGTCGTCGTCGCTTTCATCGTGACGGTCGGCACCCTGCTGCTGCAGGGCCTCACGCTGCCGCTGTTGATCCGCGGGCTCGGCATCGCCAGCGATGTCGAGGACGAGGACGACGAGAGGGCGATCGCCGACATCAGGGCCAAGAGCCGCGAGGCGGGGATGGCGTTCCTCGCCGAGAAGCGCGTCGAGTGGGAGGCCAAGTACGGCGCGGTGGACCTCAGCGTGTTTGACGCCTTCACCAAGCGCATGACCCGGGTCGAGAAGGACACGGATGAGGCGCAGGAGGTCGAGGATGCGGCGGCGCGGCCCTCGTACGACGACCTCGTCGCCCTGTCTCGGGGGTGGTTGCAGGTGCGCCGCGACATCCTGCTGTCCGAGCGCGACGCCGGCAACCTCGACGAAGAGGTCATGCGCGAGCTGATGACCGCGATGGACGCCGAGGAACTCGCGCTCGACACCCGTGGTGCCACGCGTCAGCAGGGTCGCGCGTAGCGCAGGTCGCCGCATGCACGGACGCCCCGCCCGAGGTGGGCGGGGCGTCCGGTCGGTTCCGTGGTGCGGGCCGGCGAGCGGTGCGGGTCAGCGAGTGCCGACGGGCGCGTTCTCGGATGCCGCGGCATCCGCCTCGTCGTCGTCCGAGTCGTCTGCGAACGGCAGCCCCTCGCGCGGCGCGTTGTAGAGCTCTTCGTCGAGGATGCCCTCGCGCTTGGCGACGATCGCGGGGACGAGTGCCTGGCCTGCGACGTTGACCGCAGTGCGGCCCATGTCGAGGATCGGGTCGATCGCGAGCAGCAGGCCGACACCTTCGAGCGGCAGACCGAGGGTCGACAGCGTGAGGGTGAGCATGACGGTCGCGCCGGTGGTGCCCGCCGTGGCTGCGGAGCCGACGACAGAGACCAGCACGATCAGCAGGTACTGCACGAAGTTCAGCTCGATGCCGAAAAACTGGGCGACGAAGATCGCGGCGATGGCCGGGTAGATCGCCGCGCATCCGTCCATCTTCGTGGTCGCGCCGAACGGCACGGCGAACGAGGCGTACGAGCGGGGCACGCCGAGGTTGCGCTCGGTCACGCGCTCGGTCAGGGGCAGTGTGCCGATCGAGGAGCGGCTCACGAAGCCGAGCTGCACGGCGGGCCACACGCCCGAGAAGTACTGCCTGATCGACAGCCCGTGCGTCTTGACGAGCACCGGGTAGACGACGAACAGCACGAGCGCGAGGCCGATGTAGACCGCGATGGCGAACCAGCCGAGGGCGGCGAGCTTCTCCCAGCCGTACTTGACGACCGCGGCGCCGATGAGTCCGAACGTGCCGAGCGGGGCGACGCGGATGATCCACCACAGCACGCGCTGGATGACCTTGAGCAGCGACTCGGTGAAGGCGAGGAAAGGTTCGGCCTTCTTGCCGGCCTTGAGCGCGGCGATGCCGACCGCGACGGCGACGACGATGACCTGCAGGATGTTGAAGTTCACGCTCGAGCTGAACGTGCCGTCGGTGGCGCCGGGGTTGGTGTTCACGCTGAGACCGAGGAAGTTCTGCGGGATCAGGCCCAGCAGGAAGTTCCACCAGGTGCCCACCGTGTACGGGTCGCTGGGCTCGAGGCCCTCGCCGGCACGCGAACCGGGCTGCAGGACGAGGCCGAGGGTGATGCCGATGGTCACGGCGATGAACGCGGTGATCGCGAACCACAGCAGGGTCTGGCCCGCGAGGCGAGCGGCGTTCTGCACCCGACGCAGGTTCGAGATGCTGGCGACGATCGCAGTGAAGATCAGCGGTACGACGGCGGCGCGCAGCAGCGTGACGTACGAGCTGCCGATCGTGTCGAGGGTGGCGGACAGGCCGTTCGGGCTGTCGGCCGTGGCGCCGAGCTGGCGGGCGATCAGGCCGGCGGCGATGCCGAGGACGAGGGCGGCGAGGATCTGGAAGCCGAACGACGTCAGCAGCTTCCGGACGGGACCTCGGGTGTCTGGCGCCTTCGTGGGGCGGGCGGTGGTGCTCATGGGGTGGGGACTCCAGGATCGGTGCGCGCCGTGTGCACGCTATAACGCTCAACGCTATGAGGGCGCGCGAATTCCGAGGCCGACATGACGAAGGATGACGGATGCCGCGGCATCCGTCATCCTTCGTCAGTCATTGTGGGACAGCTGAGCCACTGACCGCAGTGAGGCGGATTACTCGGTAGGCGCGCAATCCGGGGCGGCATCGTTGATGGTCTTCTGCACGAGAGCGCCTTCCTTCTGGTCGGTCTTGACGTTCTCGTCGCCCTTGGCGATCGCATCCAGTGATTCGTTGGAGACCTCGGAGTCGACGAGCGCCTCGGAGAGGCAGAGGACGACGTCGTCGGACAACGAGTCTCGGAGACCCTGGTCCTCGAGCACGGAGGTGAGGCCGTCTGCGACCTGCTGGGCGGACGGGCGCTCGGGCGCCGCGCCACCGCAGGCGGCGAGCGAGAAGGCGAGGGCCGCGATGGGCAGGGCCATGAGGATGCGGGAAGAAGTGCGCTGGGTGCGGTCGTTGAGGGTCATGGTTAAGACGCTAGCGGCCCACAGGCAATTCATAGTGGGGGTTGCATGGGGAGGAGTCCCCACCTGCTCGTGCTGTGCCCGGCGCCCTCGCTCTGCCACGATGGCCTCATGTTCATCGTGACGACCAACGACGTGCCGGGCTACCGCATCACCCAGGTGCTGGGCGAGGTGATGGGTCTGACCGTGCGGTCGACAGACTTCGGTCAGGGGTTCACCGCCGGATTCCGCTCGCTCGGCGGCGGCGAGATCCCCGAGTACACGCAGGTCATGTACGAGGCCCGCCAGGTGGTGATGCAGCGGATGTGGGATCAGTCCCTGCAGCGTGGCGGCAATGCGATTGTCGCGATGCGGTTCGATGCGGGATCGATCGCGAACTTCACCGAGATCTGCGCGTACGGCACCGCCGTCGTGGTCGAGCCCCTCGCGCCGGCGGCTTCCGCGCCGCAGCCGCCGCAGCCGCAGCAGGCCTGACGCCTGCCGGCTAGGCGAGCACCAGCAGGTCGCCGACCTCGCAGGCGAGCGCGTCGCAGATCGCCCGAAGCGTGGAATAGCGGATCGCCCGCGCCCTGTCGTTCTTCAGCACCGACAGGTTGACGATGCTGACGCCCACGCGGGTGCTCAGCTCGGTGAGCGTCATGCCGCGTTCCGCGAGCAGCTCGTCGAGTCGGCAGTGGATGCCGGTGAGCTCGTCGTCGTTCTCCGCCGGGCTCATACGAGTCCCTTCGTGTCGTTCGCGAGCGCGGTGTTCGTCTTCTGCAGGCGGATACCCTGGCGGAACGCCGCGGCGATGAGACCCACGGCGACACCGGTCGCGAAGATCGGCACGATCGACCAGAATTCGATCGGGTGCACGGGTCCGCCGCCCTCCAGGCCCACGGCCGCCGACACTCCGTTGAGGCCGACGTTCTCGAGCATCACGATCAGCATCGGCGCGAGCACCAGAGTCCATCCGATCGTGTCGAAGGCCCGGGCGTTCGAGCGCACGAAGAAGCGTCCGCGGAGGAAGTTCCCGGCGACGACCATGATCCCGACGATGACGATCAGCGGAGCGATCGCCCAGAGCGCCAGCGAGCCGATGATCGCCGCCGTCGACGCGGCATCCACCCCGGTCGCGAACACCATCGCGTGCTGCGCGATCCCCTGCACGGAGACCGCCCCGGAGTCGACCGTGGCGTCGATCGGCTGCTCGTCGATGGGGATCGACCAGGCGATGCCCTGGTCTCGGAAGGTCGAGAGGACGCGGAGGACCGTGCTGATCGCCGTGACGATCACGGCGGCGGCGCCGAAGAGGATGACGGTGATCGCGTCGGCGCTCTGCGACCTGGTGGGAGTCGTCGCGAGCCCGCTCATCAGACGAGGCCGTCCGTGTCGCGCTGCAGGCGGTCGCCGATCACGAAGACCGTGCTGGTGAGCGCGAAGACGAACGCCGCGAGCACGAACGTGAAGGGCTCGACGCTGATCACGGCGTTCTCGACACCGTTGCCGGTGATGCGGGCGACGGTCGCGTTGGCCAGCATGTTGTCGAAGAAGCGCACCGCGGCGAAGCCGAGGAGTCCGGTGACTCCGGCCGTCGCGACGAGGACGGTGTTGCGACCGCTGAAGACACGGCCGGTGAGTACGCTCCGGGCGAGCATGACGAGGCATCCGATCACGATGACGATCGTCAGGATCTGGGCGATCTGCGCGATGATGCCGGGCACGATCGCGATCATCGGCAGCTCGGGCGCCGTGATGACGGCGCTGTCGAGGCCGACCGAGATGCTGTCCCCGGTGCTGAGCGGCAGGTCGACCGGGGTCTTCGAGCCGATGAACTCGACGAGCACGGGGACGTCGACGCCGCGGGCGAGTTCGATGATCCGGATGATCGAGAACACGGTGATGTAGGCGGCGATCGCGATGCCGGCGATGCAGAAGCCGATCAGCGCCCCCCTGTCGCCGAGGGAGATCGTGCGGGTCTTCGTCGAGGTCATCATCCACTCCTTATCGTTGATCGTTATTACCGATAATCGTTAACATATCGACTGTCGATATGTGCGTCAACCCCGCCCGCATCCGCGGCGCTGCGAGGGGCCGTCACGCCGCTATGCCGACGGCGAACACGGGCATACTGCCTCCGCACGGTGGTTACTCTCGATGTACAGGCGCGGAGACCGTCGAGGGATCCTCGCTTCGCCCCAGTGCGAATAAGGAGTCACAGCATGTTCGAGAGATTCACGGACCGAGCCCGTCGAGTGGTCGTCCTCGCCCAAGAAGAGGCGAAGATGCTCAACCACAACTACATCGGCACCGAGCACATCCTGCTCGGCCTCATCCACGAGGGTGAGGGTGTCGCAGCCAAGGCACTCGAAAGCCTCGGCATCTCCCTTGACGCCGTCCGCGAGCAGGTTCAGGACATCATCGGACAGGGCCAGCAGCAGCCCACCGGTCACATCCCGTTCACGCCGCGCGCCAAGAAGGTGCTCGAGCTCAGCCTCCGCGAGGCTCTGCAGCTCGGTCACAACTACATCGGCACCGAGCACATCCTGCTCGGTCTCATCCGCGAGGGCGAGGGTGTCGCAGCCCAGGTCCTGGTCAAGCTCGGCGCCGACCTCAACAAGGTCCGCCAGCAGGTCATCCAACTCCTCTCCGGAGCACCAGGACGCGAGCCCGCCGCCGTCGGTGCGCAGTCGAACGACACCCCGAGCGCCCAGGGCGGCTCGCAGGTGCTCGACCAGTTCGGCCGCAACCTCACGCAGGCCGCGCGCGACAACAAGCTCGACCCGGTGATCGGGCGCGAGAAGGAGATCGAGCGGGTCATGCAGATCCTGTCTCGTCGCTCCAAGAACAACCCCGTCCTCATCGGCGAGCCCGGCGTCGGCAAGACCGCCGTCGTCGAGGGCCTCGCTCAGGCGATCGTCAAGGGCGATGTGCCCGAGACGCTGAAGGACAAGCAGCTCTACTCGCTCGACCTCGGCTCGCTCATCGCCGGATCCCGCTACCGCGGTGACTTCGAGGAGCGCCTCAAGAAGGTCACCAAGGAGATCCGCACGCGCGGCGACATCATCGTCTTCATCGACGAGATCCACACCCTCGTGGGTGCGGGTGCCGCCGAAGGCGCGATCGACGCGGCGAGCATCCTCAAGCCGCTGCTCGCCCGTGGAGAGCTCCAGACCATCGGTGCCACCACGCTCGACGAGTACCGCAAGCACTTCGAGAAGGATGCCGCTCTCGAGCGCCGCTTCCAGTCGATCCAGGTGAACGAGCCGAGCCTCCCTCACACGATCAACATCCTCAAGGGACTGCGCGACCGGTACGAGGCGCACCACAAGGTGCAGATCACCGACGGCGCCATCGTCGCGGCCTCGAACCTCGCCGACCGTTACGTGTCGGACCGGTTCCTGCCCGACAAGGCCATCGACCTGATCGACGAGGCCGGCGCCCGCCTGCGGCTCTCGATCCTGTCGTCGCCGCCGGAGCTGCGCGAGTTCGACGAGAAGATCGCCAAGGTCCGCGAGCAGAAGGAAGTCGCCTCCGAGGACCAGGACTTCGAGAAGGCCGCATCGCTGCGCGACGAGGAGAAGAGCCTCCTCGCGGAGCGCCTCCGCCTCGAGAAGCAGTGGCGCTCGGGCGACGTCGCGACCGCTGCGGTCGTCGACGAGGGTCTGATCGCCGAGGTGCTCGCACAGGCCACCGGCATCCCGGTCTTCAAGCTGACGGAAGAGGAGTCCTCGCGACTCGTCTTCATGGAGAAGGCGCTGCACCAGCGCGTCATCGGTCAGGAGGAGGCCATCGCGGCACTCTCCAAGACCATCCGTCGTCAGCGCGCCGGCCTCAAGGACCCGAAGCGTCCTTCGGGCTCGTTCATCTTCGCCGGCCCCACGGGTGTCGGAAAGACCGAGCTCGCGAAGGCGCTCGCCGAGTTCCTGTTCGACGACGAGGCCGCTCTCATCTCGCTCGACATGAGCGAGTTCGGTGAGAAGCACACCGTCTCCCGTCTGTTCGGTGCCCCTCCCGGGTTCGTCGGATTCGAAGAGGGCGGCCAGCTCACCGAGAAGGTGCGTCGCAAGCCGTTCAGCGTGGTGCTGTTCGACGAGATCGAGAAGGCCCACCCGGACATCTTCAACTCGCTCCTGCAGATCCTCGAAGAGGGTCGTCTGACCGACGGTCAGGGACGCATGATCGACTTCAAGAACACCGTCATCATCATGACCACCAACCTCGGTGCTCGTGACATCGCGGGCGGTCCGGTCGGCTTCCAGATCGAGGGCGTCAACTCGACCAGCTACGAGCGGATGAAGGGCAAGGTCAACGAGGAGCTCAAGCGCAACTTCAAGCCCGAGTTCCTCAACCGTGTCGACGACATCATCGTGTTCCCGCAGCTGTCGAAGAGCGAGCTCGTGCAGATCGTCGATCTGTTCACGAAGCGGCTCGGAGAGCGTCTGCTCGACCGCGACATGACGATCGAGCTCTCGCAGACGGCCAAGGAGCGTCTCATCGAGATCGGGTTCGATCCGGCACTCGGTGCCCGCCCGCTGCGTCGCGCGATGCAGCACGAGGTCGAGGACCGCCTGTCGGAGAAGATCCTGCACGGCGAGCTCAACCCCGGCGACCACGTGAAGGTCGATGCGAAGGACGGCGAGTTCCTGTTCGAGCACGGTCCCCGTGGCGAGAAGGTCGCTGTCGGCGTGAACACCGGCGGAGAGATCTCGGCTACCCCCGACCTGGCGGTCGCCAGCGGGGAGTGATCCCGGTCTGAATCAGAAGGGGCGGATGCGAGCTGCATCCGCCCCTTCTGCGTGTCCGGGGGTTCTCGGCGCTCCGCGCGGACTCAGGGTCTCGGGGGTGGCGGGTTCTAGGCTTGACGACGTGAGTGAGTACATCGTCCGTCCGGCGCGCAGCGCGGACATCGTCGGCATCCGCAACCTGCTGCAGCCGATGGTCGAGCAGCGGATCCTCCTCGGCAAGGATCTCGCCGTCCTCTACGGCGCGGTGCAGGAGTTCGTCGTGGCCGAAGCCGACGGGGAACTCATCGGGTGCGGTGCACTGCACGTGTTCTGGGAGGACCTGGGCGAGGTGCGCACTCTGCTCGTCCGAGAGGACTGGCTGCACCACGGCGTCGGCGGAGCCATCGTGGGGCGTCTCGAAGACCAGGCGCGGGTGCTCGGTCTCAGCCGGCTGTTCTGCCTCACGTTCGAGGTCGACTTCTTCGGCCGTCGTGGTTACACGCCCATCGGCGAGCAGGTCGTCGACTCCGACGTGTACTCGCAGCTGCTGCGCAGCGGGGATGCGGGAGTCGAGGAGTTCCTCGACCTCGCCCACGTCAAGCCGAATACGCTCGGCAACACCAGGATGCTCAAGGCCCTCAACTAACCTGGGATCATGCCCCGTCAGTCCGCCGCCGTCTACCGTCGTCGGCGTCTGGTGACCCTTGTCGCGGTGATCCTGCTCCTGGCGGTGATCGCCGCCGCCGTGTGGGCTCTGGTCGCTCGTCCCTGGGCGAGTGCGACGGAAGCCGGGCCGGCGCCGACCTCGTCGGCGACCGCCAGCGCGACGCCGTCGGCCTCGCCGGACGCGACCCCGTCGGAGTCGCCCGCACCCGAGCCGTCGGCGGAGGAATCGCCGGGGCTGGTCGCGTGCAAGGCGGGCGATGTCGAGGTCGCCGCCGTCACGGATGCCGAGTCCTACCCGGCCGGTGTCCTGCCGCAGCTGTCGATCTCGCTGACGAACCGCGGCTCGACGGACTGCGCGATCGACGTCGGGTCGACGACGCAGCGATTCACCGTGTCGAGCGGCTCCGACGTGTGGTGGACATCGACCGACTGCCAGGAGAATCCGAGCAGCATGATCGCCACCCTCGCCGCGGGCGCCACCGTGACGAGCAAGGTGCCGGTGACCTGGGATCGCACCCGGTCGAGCGTCGAGACCTGCGCGGACGAGAACCGTCCGCGCGCTCCCGGAGGTGGAGCCTCGTACCATGTGTCGGTCGAGATCGGCGGCTTCAAGGGCGCGAGCACCGCTCAGATCCTGCTCTACTGAGCGGTCAGGCGCGTCGCTGGTCGAATGCGGCAATGGCCGAAGGTCTCGAATACCGACCTGCACTCAGTTTCGGGCTGACACTGTCCGATATTTGGGATACCATTGGGGTGACCCTCGCAGACTTGCGGCGCATGCCATCCCCAATGGCGTCGAGCTCAGCGTCCCCAGCGCTTCGACATGCCGCCCGAGGGTCCGAGGGCCCTCCCGAGTACCCCAGTCCCCAATGGATGACTCGAGAGGGCCCCACTTCTTGCCCTTCGCGGTGCGAGCGTGATGCCGCCGCGATGTCGGCGCCGGCTGAATATGCTGGATGCATGGCAGCGAAGAAGGCGAAGTCCGCGAAGTCGGCGAAGTCGGCGAAGAAGAAGCCCGCACCCGAGGATTTCCGGTCGGAGGCGCTCGCGCAGGCGCTGGAGAAGCAGGACATCGCCGCTGTCGCCCTGGCACTGCGTCACGGGGTCACGGTCGTACCCCTGGTGAAGCCGGGGGCGCGAGACAACCCGCTCGACAGTGGCGAGGTGTGGACGTATCGCGATCCGAACTCCGGCGATCTGGCGCTGCTCCTGTTCAGCGACGCCCGGAACAAGCCCGGCAATCTGCCGCCAGGCGTGGGCATCTATACGGCGGACTGGCTGCGCGCGTTCCTCGGCACGCACCCGATCACGACCGTGTTCCTCGACATCGCGGGACCGCATCCGATGCAGGCCTCGCCCGACGAGATCCTCAAAGCTCTCGAGGCCTGATCCCGGGCGCACTGCTGCGGGCCCTGTGACGCGTGTGCGCCCGCCCGCGTCAGCCGCCGGTGCGTGGTTGGCGCGTCGCGCGTCAGGTGCGGGGTCAGTTTCGCACCCGGGGTCTGGGCGGGGTCAGTTCTGCACCAGGGGTCTGGGCGGGGTCAGTTCTGCACCTTGGGTCTGGGCGGGGTCACTTCGGCACTGGATGCGGGCGTTTCGGGTGCGAGAGTGGCCCCGGCTGGTGGGGCGATGCAGAAGTGACCCCGGCTGGCTCGCGGGGCGGGTGCGGAGTGGGGCCGCGCTGGGCGGGGTCACTTCGGCACCTTGGGTCTGGGCGGGGTCAGTTCCGCACCGGATGCGGGCGTTTCGGGTGCGAAAGTGGCCCCGGATGGCGGCCCGGTGCGAAGGTGGCCCCGGACGGCGGGGCGATCCAGAAGTGACCCCACAGGGCGGCTCGCGGGGCGAGTGCGGAGGCGGCAGGGCCGCGCTGGGCGGGGTCAGTTCCGCACGTGGGGGCTGGGCGGGGTCACTTTCGTACCGGATGCGGGCGTTTCGGGTGCGAAAGTGGCCCCGGACGGCGGGGCGGTGCGAAAGTGACCCCGCAGGGCGGCTCGCGGGGCGGGGGCGGGCGTGGAGTGAGCAGGGCAGAACAGGCCAGGGCAGGCCAGGGCAGGGCAGGGCAGGGCAGAACAGGCCAGGGCAGGCCAGGGCAGAACAGGGCAGGGCAGCGCTGGGCGGGGTCAGTTCCGCACCTGGGGTCTGGGCGGGGTCAGTTCGGCACCGGGCGCGGGCGTTTTGGGTGCGAAAGTGGCCCCGGCTGTCTCGCGGGCCGCCGAAGCCGGCCGGGTCAGAAGGGCGGGATGTCGGCGTCGCTGCGTCGGTTCGTGTTGCGAGCCCTGACGTCGTTGAGTGCGGCGCGCAGCGTCTTCGACCGATCGTCGACGACCTGCTCGTAGCCGAGTCGCGCGGCCTCGGAGCGACGCTGAGCGGATTGGGTCACGGGGCGGATCTCGCCCGCGAGGCTGAGTTCGCCGACTGCGGCGACGGTGCGCGGCACGGAGATCTGCTGGATCGACCCGGCGACGGCGATGGCGATGGCGAGATCTGCGGCCGGTTCCGTGAATCGCACACCGCCGACCGTCGACACGTACACATCGAGCGTGCTGGTCTTGATCCCCGCGCGCCGCTCGAGGATCGCCAGCACCATCGCCACCCGTGAGGAGTCGAGACCGTGCACGACGCGTCGCGGATTCGGAGCGGTGGTGGTGATCGTGAGCGCCTGCACCTCGACGGGGAGCGCACGGCGCCCTTCGAGGGAGATCGCCACGCACGTGCCCGGCTCGGTCGCGCCCTGCGAGAGGAACAGGCCGGACGGATCGGGGACCTCGGCGATGCCGTCGCCCGTCATCTCGAAGCATCCGACCTCGTCGGTCGGGCCGAACCGGTTCTTCAGCGCGCGGATGAACCGCAGCGACGTCTGCCTGTCGCCCTCGAAGTGACACACGACGTCGACGAGATGCTCGAGCACCCGGGGGCCGGCCACCTGGCCGTCTTTCGTGACGTGGCCGACGATGATGATCGGCAGACCGCGGTCTTTCGCCACGCGGATCAGCGCCGACGCCACCTCGCGCACCTGGCTCGGCTGGCCCGCGGCTCCGTCGATGAGTGAGGACGACACCGTCTGCACCGAGTCGACGATCACGAGCTGCGGCTGCACCTCGTCGATGTGCCCGAGGATCGTCGCGAGGTCGGTCTCACTGGCGAGGTACAGCTCGTCGTGCAGCGCCCCGGTGCGCTCGGCGCGCAGCCGCACCTGGGCGGGGGATTCCTCGGCGCTCGCGTAGAGCACACGCCGGCCCGAGGCTGCGGCCTTGGCTGCGACCTCGAGAAGCAGAGTCGACTTGCCCACGCCGGGCTCGCCGCTGAGCAGGATCGCGGCGCCGGGCACGATGCCGCCGCCGAGCACGCGGTCGAACTCGCCCACCCCGCTCGTGCGACGGGGAGCGTCTTCGGTCGTGATCTGCGTGATCGGTCGTGCAGCCTTCGCCGCCGTCGGGGCGAGGGGAGTGATCCGGCTCAGGATGCCGGTCTGCGCGCCATGCTCCTGCACGGTGCCCCACTGCTGGCACTCGGCGCAGCGGCCGACCCACTTCGCCGTCGTCCATCCGCACTCGGTGCAGACGTAGGCGGGAGGGGCGGGTTTTCGGGTGGCCATGCTGTCAGGCTATCGCCGGCATCTGACATCCCTATCAGCCGAGGCATTATTCACGGCCGAACCCGTCGAAGTCGCGCAGAGGCCACGGGATACTGGAGTCATGGCCAATGGCGGGCCCGTCTGCGGGCCGATCTCGACGTTCTCCCGAGTGCAGATCCTGCATCTCGTGCAGACGCGCGCGGAGCGGACGATCGACGAGCTGTGCCGGGCCACCGGCCTGCATCCGAACACGGTGCGCGAGCACCTGCAGCGCCTCATCGAAGGCGGCTACGTGATCCAGGCGAGCGAGCACCGCACCACCCGCGGCCGCCCGCGCACCCTGTACAGCGCCGCCACCGGGACGGCCGACGCGTCGAGCCCCATCGCGAGGAACAAGGCCAAGGCCGCCGCCGAGCGCGGCGACCTGCTGCGCCGGGTGCTGCCGGCATCCGCCTCGGCTCTGGGTCGCGACGCGACCTATCAGCTGGACGCCCTGATCGAACATCTGGAAGAGAGCGGCTTCGAGCCCGTCGTCGATGACGAGCAGCTCACCGTCGATCTCAGCCCCTGCCCGCACGCCGCGGGCCGCGCCGAAGACCGTCCGATGCTGTGCACCGTGCACCTCGGCCTCATGCAGGGGGTGCTCACCCAAGCCGGTGGGCCACTCGCCGCCGAGGCCGTGCGCACCTCCGCCCTCCCGGCGGACTGCGCTGTACCTGCGGAGTGCGTCGTGCAGCTGACGTTGACGGAGATGACCGCCGCCTAGGCGCGCATCTGCCTTATTCACGGCCGGCAGCCCCAGAGAGGCGGCAGGCCCGTCATTAGCGTGGCACCAGGGCACGAAGAAGGAGTGGCTCATGGAATGGCTCGACCCGCTGGTCCTGTCCCGATGGCAGTTCGGACTCACCACCGTCTACCACTACCTGTTCGTGCCGCTCACGATCGGCATGGCGCTCGTCGCCGCGATCTTCCAGACCGCGTGGGTGCGCACCGGCAAGGTGCAGTACCTGCACCTCACGCGGTTCTTCGGCAAGATCTTCCTGATCAACTTCGCCATGGGTGTGGTCACGGGCATCGTGCAGGAGTTCCAGTTCGGCATGAACTGGTCGGACTACTCCCGCTTCGTCGGTGATGTGTTCGGCGCCCCGCTCGCCTTCGAGGGACTGCTGGCCTTCTTCTTCGAGGCGACGTTCATCGGGCTGTGGATCTTCGGGTGGGACAAACTTCCGCAGAAGCTGCACCTGGCCACCATCTGGTGCGTCTCGATCGGCAGCATCCTGTCGGCGTACTTCATCATCGCCGCCAATGCGTTCATGCAGAACCCGGTCGGCTACGAGTACAACCCCGTGACCAACCGCGCCGAGCTGGTCGACTTCTGGGCGCTGCTGACGAACCCCGTCGCCCTCGCGGCCTTCCCGCACACGATCTTCGGTGCGCTGATGTTCGCAGCCGGTGTCGTGATCTCCGTCTCGGCCTGGCACCTGGCACGGGGTCAGCACTTCGACACGATGCGCATCTCGCTGAAGTTCGGACTCTGGGCGATGATCTTCTCCACCGCGGGCGTCGTGCTGACCGGCGACCAGCTGGGTCTCGCGATGTACGCCGCGCAGCCCATGAAGATGGCCGCGGCGGAGGCGACGTTCAACACGGTGTGCGGACCGGATGCCTCCTTCAGCCTCTTCACTCTCGGCACGCCCGACGGCAGCTCCGAGCTGTTCTCCATCCGCGTGCCGTACCTGCTGTCGCTCCTGTCCACCCACACGTTCGACGCCTGCGTGCACGGCATCAACGATCTGAACGCCGAGTACGCCAGCACCTTCGCCGACACCGGTCTGACCGAGTTCGCCCCGATCCTCTGGGTCACCTACTGGGCCTTCCGCTGGATGATCGGCCTGGGCATGGCCGCAGCGCTCGTCGCCGTCGTCGGACTCTGGGTCACCCGCAAGGGCGCCAAGAACCCGCCGGCTCCCTGGATGTGGAAGCTCGCGATCTGGTCGTTCCCGCTGGCGCTCGTCGCCAACATCATGGGCTGGGTCTTCACCGAGATGGGCAGACAGCCCTGGATCGTGTTCGGCCTCATGACCACCCAGGACGGCGTCTCGCCCGGAGTCAGCGGCGTCGAGGTGCTCATCTCGCTGATCGCCTTCACCGCGATCTACGCGGCGCTCGCCGTGGTCGAGATCCGTCTCATCATCCGCGCGGCCCAGAAGGGCCCCGACACCGAAGAGCAGCCCCACGAGGAGACGGCCCAGCTGCCGTCGGTCGTGTACTGAGAGAGGGAACAGTCATGGAATACATGTGGTTCTGGATCGTCGCCTTCCTCTTCGTCGGCTACTTCGTGCTCGACGGGTTCGACTTCGGCGTGGGCATGTCGCTGCCGTTCCTCGGCAAGAACGACGTCTCGCGGCGCCAGGTCATCAACACGATCGGCCCGATCTGGGATCTCAACGAGACCTGGGTCATCGTGGCCGGCGCATGCCTGTTCGCCTCGTTCCCCGAGTGGTACGCGACGCTGTTCAGCGGGTTCTACCTGCCGCTGCTGCTGATCCTGCTCGCGCTGATCCTGCGCGGGGTGTCGTTCGAGTACCGGCACCAGCGCGAGAGCGCGCGGTGGAAGGCCGGCTTCGATCGGATGATCGTGATCGGCTCGGCCGTGCCCGCGCTGCTCTGGGGCGTCGCCTTCGGCAACATCGTGCAGGGCGTGGCGATCGATGCGAACCACATCTACGTGGGCGGGTTCTTCGCGCTGCTGAACCCGTATGCGCTGCTTGTCGGAGTCACGACCCTGCTGCTGTTCTTCCTGCACGGCGTGCTGTTCGTCGCGCTCAAGACCGACGGGCAGGTGCACGCGGATGCTCGACGCCTCGTGAAGCTCGCGGCGGGCCCGACGGTGCTGGCGGCGGCAGGCACCGTGCTGTGGACGATCGGCATCGCCGGGGAGCGTGACGCACCGCTCATGCTGATGGTGATCGGATGCGGGCTCGTCGCCGCGCTCGCGCTGATCGGCTCGGTCGTGTTCTCGCTGCGCGGCCGCGACGGACGCGCCTTCACCGCGGGTGCGGTGACCGTGGCATCCGCTGTCGTGATGCTGTTCGCGGCGCTGTTCCCCTACGTGATGCCGTCGACGATCGATCCGGCCTTCAGCCTCACGATCGAGAACGCGTCGAGCACGCCGTATACGCTGACCATCATGAGCTGGACCGCCCTGATCGCCCTGCCGCTCGTGCTGGCGTACCAGACGTGGACCTACTGGATCTTCCGCAAGCGGGTCACCCGCAGCTCGATCGAGGGGGCTCCGGCGCACGCGTGAATCGGTTGTATGAGGCCGCGTTCACCCGGTCGTTGAGCGAGGCCGTGCGCAGTGCACAGGAGACTCGGTCGTTGGGCGAGGCCGCGCGAAGCGTGCCCGAGACCCGGTCGTTGAGCGAGGCCGCGCGCAGTGTGCCCGTCACCCGGTCGTTGAGCGAGGCCGTGCGCAGCGCGCCCGAGACGAAACGCGCTGTCCAATGAAGCCGGTCGACATCCGCCTGCTCCGGTATGCGAGCGCCGCACGGGGTTTCCTGCTGCTGTCCGGGGTGATCAGCCTCGCCCAGACCGCGGTCACCATCGCGTTCGCGTGGATGCTGACCGATGCCGTCATCGGCGCGCTCGCCGGACGCGACGTGATGGCGTCGCTGCTCTGGCTGCTCGCGCTCGCCGCCCTGCGCGGAGTGCTCATCGCGGCGTCGGATGCCGCCGGCACGCGCGCGGCGGCGAAGACCGGGATGCAGCTACGCGCCGCCCTCATCGCCGCCGTCGGCCGTCTCGGACCCGGATGGCTCGCGCAGCGCAACCAGGCCGGTCTCGCCGTCACCGCGGGACACGGGCTCGAGGCGCTCGACGCGTACTTCGCCCGCTACATCCCGCAGCTGGTGCTCACGGTCATCGCGACACCGGTGCTGCTCGCGGTGATGTGGTGGCAGGACTGGCCGAGCGGTCTGACCGCGCTCATCACCCTGCCGCTGATCCCGCTCTTCCTGATCCTGATCGGCATCGCCACCCGCACCGTGCAGCGCACGCAGTGGCAGACGCTGCAGCGCCTCGCCGCCCGCTTCGCCGACACCGTGCAGGGGCTGTCGACGCTGCGGCTGTTCGGCCGCGAACGCCGTGCCGCCGCCCAGATCGAGACCACGGCCGACGAGTACCGTCGCGAGACGATGAAGGTGCTGCGGTTCTCGTTTCTGTCGGGGTTCGCGATGGAGCTGCTCGCCTCGCTGGCCGTGGCGTTGATCGCGGTGGCCGTCGGGTTCCGCCTGCTGTCGGGCGATCTGTCGCTCGAGGTCGGTCTGTTCGTGCTGCTGCTCGCGCCCGAGACGTTCCTGCCGATCCGCCAGGTGGGCGTGCAGTTCCACGCAGCTGCGGAGGGCGTCGCGGCCACCGAGGACGTGTTCGAGGTGCTCGACGCGGCAGGGGCTCAGGCGGGCGGCGTTCACGATTCAGCACGAGATGTCGGGGAACCGCGTGCCGGTGGCCGTGAGTCCGGCACCGGAGATCTTCATGCTGAATCGCGAACGGTGGCCGGGGGAGACCTGGTCGTCTCAGGCCTCCGGGTGCGCGACCTTGCGCCCGTCTCGTTCACCGCGACCCCCGGGACCGTCACCCTGATCGAGGGGCCGAGCGGTGCGGGCAAGTCGAGTCTGCTCGCCGCTCTGCGCGGTGCGACCGAGTTCGAGGGGGCCGCCACGGTCGCCGGCGTCGACGTGCGCAGCCTCGCCCCCGCGGACCGGCTGGCCTGGAGCGGACAGCGGCCCCAGCTCAGCCGCGGCACGATCGCGGAGAACGTGGCGCTGGGTGACGCCGCTCCGGATGCCGACGGCATCCGCCGCGCGCTCGACGACGCCTGCGCGAACGAGCTCGACCCGGCATTCGAGCTGGGCGTGCAGGGCAGCGGCCTCTCGGGTGGGCAGGCGCAGCGCGTCGCCGTCGCACGCGCCCTGTATCGACAGGGGCGTCACCCGCACTCCCTGCTGGCTCTCGACGAGCCCTCCAGTGCGCTGGATCCCGAGACCGAGGCGCGGCTGTGGGCGTCGCTGCGCGCCCGGGCGGATGCCGGAGCCACGGTCATCCTCATCTCGCACCGCCGCTCGGCGAGGGACATCGCCGATCGCGTCGTCACCCTGGGGGTGTGCGTATGACCGCTCGACAGGCTCAGGGATCGAGCGTGGAGGGCCGCGTGCGCGGCATCCTGCGTCTGGCGCAGCCGCCCGTCCGCCGGTTCCTGCCCGGCCTGATCTGGGGGTTCCTCTCGGCCGGTGCCGCGGTCAGCCTGCTCGCGGTGAGCGGCTGGCTGATCGTCAGCGCCTCGATCGTGGACTCGCTCGTCCCTCTCTCGATCGCCGTCGTCGGTGTGCGCTTCTTCGCCGTCTCGCGGGCGGTGACGCGCTACCTCGAACGGTTGAGCGGACACGATGCGGCGCTGCGTCAGCTCGCGTCGACGCGCGCCGACATGGTGCGGCGCCTCACGCCGCTGTCGCCGGCGGGTCTCGGGCGCACCGATCACGGACGCGTGCAGTCCGCGCTCGTCGACGACGTGGAGAACCTGCAGAACCTGCCGCTGCGGGTGGTGCAGCCGCTCGCGGTCGCGGGCCTCGTCGCGTCGGGGGCGGTCGTGTTCCTCCTGTTCGTGTCGGTGCCCGCGGCATTGACGCTTCTCGCCTGCCTGGTGATCGCGGCCACCGCGGCCGTCGGTCTCGGCTGGCTCTTCGGTTCGCGGGCCGAGGCGGCGGTCTCGCGTCGTCGCGGCGACCTGTCGGCCGCACTGACCGACTACTTCGGCGCGCTCGACGTGCTGCTGGCTTACGGGGCCGAGGCCCAGGCACGGGAACGGGTCGCGCAGGCGGATGCCGAGCTCCGCCGCGCCGTCGGCACGGCCTCGCTCGCGCAGGCGATCGCTGCCGGGGTCGTCTCTGCCGTCGCGGGTGCGGCGTCGGTCTGGGCCCTCGCCGTCGCCGCTCCCGGGCTCGCGACCGGGGCGATCGACGGGCCGTGGCTCGCCGTCGCGGTGCTGGTTCCGATGGTCGTGTTCGAGGTGTTCGGCGCGGTGCCGATCGCTGCCGCGTCGTGGCGCAGTGTGCGCTCCAGTGCGGAGCGGATCGTCGACGTGCTGCCGTCCGAGGCGCCGGCCGAGCTGCGATCCGACGACGGTGAGGACGTCGAGATCTCTGGAGTCCCGGCCCTGCGGCTGCGGGACGTGCGCGCCTGGTGGCCCGGAGGATCGCCGGCGCTGCGGGGCGTCGATCTCGATCTGCAGCCGGGGGAGCGGGTGCTGGTCGCCGGAGCGAGCGGGGCGGGCAAGAGTTCTCTGGCGGCGGCGCTGGTCGGCTTTCTGCGGGTCGACGGCGAGTATTCCGTCGGCGGCATGGATGCGTCCAGGATGTCGGGCCCGGCACTGCGTCGGACGATCGGCCTGTGTGAGCAGACGCCGCAGCTGTTCGACGAGGACATCCGCCAGAATCTGCTGTTCGCCCGCGACACAGCGACCGACGAGGAGCTGCTGGCTGTGCTGGACCGCGTGGGCCTTGGCGCCTGGGTGCGCGAGCGCGGCGGCCTGGACGCTCGGGTCGGCGACCGCGGCGGTCTGGTGTCGGGTGGTCAGGCGCAGCGGATCGCGCTCGCGAGGGCGCTGCTGCGCGGATTCCCGGTGCTCGTTCTCGACGAGCCGACGGCGGGTGTCGATCCCGATGCCTCCGATGCGCTGCTGAACGATCTGCTGCAGGCGGCGGGGGAGCAGTCGGTGCTGCTCATCTCGCATGTCGAGCCGCCGCGCGGGACGGTCGATCGTGTCGTGCGACTCGAGGACGGTCGCACCATTTCGGTGTAGGGGCGCGTTTCGTCTCGCTGCGCTCGCTCAACGAACGGGGTGCAGATCTGGTCGTCGAGGGAGGGCGCGTTTCGTCTCGCTGCGCTCGCTCAACGAACGGGGTGCAGACGAAGAGCGGTGGTGCCCGTCAGACGCTGAGGTCGGCGCGGGGCTCCATGACGATGCCCTGGGCTTCGAAGACGCGGCGGCGCTCCTCGATGCGCCGGTGCAGTTCGACCTGTGCGTCATCGACGAGGCGCGGGTCGAGGTCGACGGTCGGGGGATGCGGGTCGCCATGGTTCGCGGCGATGTAGGCGTCGAGTTCGGGACCCGATGTCCACGAGGTGATCAGCGCGAACCGCGGCGCCGTGCCCCGGTGCCACACGGCATGCCAGAAACGCTGGGTGTCGACGATGATCCGCGACCCCTGGCGCAGCGGCAGACGGATCTCGGTCGCCGGATCGAAGCGGTCAGAGCGCAGCAGCAGCAGCGAGTCGGTGTCGTCGGAGAGGTTGTAGTACCCCCGCACGACCCAGCCGGTGCCCTCTTCGTTCAGCCGGTTGTTGTCGTCCTGATGCAGGTTGTAGACGGCATCCGCATACTCGTTGGGCTGCAGTTCGATGACCCGGCAGCGACCCACTCCCGCGCCGGGCTCGAGTGCGCGGCGCTGCAGGGTGGGAGCGATCGCGACCTGCGACTCGACCCAGACGCCGTCTTTGTCGCTGCGGGGCGGGGTCTGGTTCCAGAAGCCGTTGCACTCGATCTCGCCCGCGTAGCTCGCCAGAGGGGCGAAGCGCGTCACGCCCGACGAGCGCCAGCCGATGTAGGTGAGGTCGAGCCACTCGGCGGGGTCGGACGCCTGGTCGTGGTCGTCGAGCACCACGTACCCGGTCTCGGCCAGCGCCTCCGATGTGATGAAACCCATGGTTCGTCCCTCCGTCGCGTCACTTAGGCCATCCTAATCCGGCGGTCGCTTTCGGTCCCGGGGCCGTGCCGGAGATAACCCCACGCTCCGATTCGCGCCGTGGCGCGGCTTGTCGTAAGCTAGTCCGCGGTGACGTGTCCGAGCGGCCGAAGGTGCAACTCTCGAAAAGTTGTGTAGGGTAACCCCCTACCGTGGGTTCAAATCCCACCGTCACCGCCATGGAAACCCCCGAGAAATCGGGGGTTTTTCCGTATCCGGGGTGGGCCTCTCGACGAGCTAGCGCAGGCGTACTACTACGTCGTTTCTCCACGAACGAGCTCCAGCACACGACGGAGGTCGAGCTCGTCTTGCGGGTCGTCCGCATCGGCACGGCGCGTAGACAGGGTGGCCAGGTCCTGCACGAGCGCATCCATGAGCAGAGGCTGATCGATGGCCACCGTGCTGAGCCGCGGGCTGACGAGTTGGCCGACAGCCGTCCCGTCGACGCCGATGACGGCGACATCTTCGGGGACCCGCAGCCCGAGCCCGCGACTCGCGGCGACGACCGCGATCGCCACGTCGTCGTTGTAGGCGCAGATGCCGAGAGGAGCAGCGCCTGCCTGCTCGCGTACCTCTTTCAGTGACTTCGTGGCGCCCTGGAGGTCGAGCGGGATGCGCGGGGTGAGTGGCGCGTCAAGACCGCGCTCCTGTGCTTCGCGTCGGATGCCCTCGAGACGCGGAGGCCCGAACGGGTCCAAGCGCTTGTCCTCGAGCGCCGCGTAGACCAGGCGACGAGGGCCGTTCCGGAGCAGCTCGCGCACCTGAAGCCGCCCGATCTCGATGTCGATCGGATCGGGATCGGCGTCGGCGCCTTCCGCGACGTACGCACGTCGGGGGACGACGAAAGTCCCGGATGCCGTGATCCGCTCGCGCTGCTGCGGGGTGAACACGCCGAAGTCGACGACGGCCGTCGGCCGCAGATCGAGTACGGAGGTGAGAGTCGTCTCGTCCTGCATCTTGGCGAATCGCACGACGACGCTCATGCCGGCGGTCGCACTGGCGCCCGTGATTCGATCGACGGAGTCCTGCAGGTGAGACCCGAAGGTCGCGTGGGGGACGACGACCACGACGATGTCGCTGAGGCCGGTGACGAGAGCACGCCCCGCCCGTGACGGGCGGTAGTTCAGAGCTTCCGCGGCGGCCCGTACCCGGTCGCGGGTCTCTGTGGGGAACCGCTCGTCTCCGTTGAGGATCTGGCTCACGGTCGAACGGGACACTCCGGCACTCGCGGCCACGTCTTTGCTCGTGGCTCGTCGAGCAGGCCGTGCGTCCGCCGTCATGACCCCAGTCTCGCACATCGCTATTGACACGTGACACTTTGGCAATCTACCGTGGTGACGCGTGTCACTGACACGTGACACCACCGGTCACCGTGACCGGTCCCATTCATGACGAAGGAGTCAGCATGGCGAAGGATTCGACCCGGACCTCGGCGGAGCAACAGCGCGCCGCCGTAGCTGCGAGCGCAGAGGAATCGGTGACGGCATCACTCGCCGCCGTCGCGGTCGGCGAGACGATCGGCGACCCGAGCGGTCAGAAGCTGAAGGTCCGTGAACGGCTCGCGTACGGCGTCGGAGACATCGGCGGCAACCTGATCTTCGCGCCGATCTCCGCATTCCTGCTCTTCTACTTCACCGACACGGTCGGGATCGGCGCAGCGATCGCCGGAACCCTGCTGCTCTTCGGTCGCGTGCTCGACGGCACGATGGATCTCATCCTCGGCACGTTCATCGACCGCACCTCCACTCGCTGGGGGAAGGCGCGCCCCTGGATCCTGTTCTCGACTCCGGTCGTGGTGATCTCGTTCATCCTGCTCTTCAACGTGCCCGCAGGGCTCGGCGAGGGGGCCAAGGAGTTCTATGCCTTCGCCATGTACTTCCTCTGCCTCGGCGTCGGCTTCGTCGGGTCGAACCTGGCGTACCACACGCTGCTCTCGGTGATCACGAGCAACTCGAAGATGCGGGTCTCCCTCACTGTGATCCGCACGTTCTTCGCCCTGGTCACCACGTTGGTCGTGAACTTCGTCACGATCCCGGTCGTCACCGCGAACGGCGGGGGCCAGGCCGGCTGGACCATGATCTCGGTCGTCTACGGCATCATCGCGGCCGTCACGTTCCTCATCGTGTTCTTCGGCACCAAGGAGAGAGTCAAGTCGACGATGAAGCAGGATGACGGGAACAAGCTCCCGCTCGGAAAGTCCCTGCGCATCCTCTTCGGCAACCCCTACTTCTTCCTCGCGTTCGGCTTCTTCCTGCTCAACTTCCTGCTCTCGGGCACGGCGGGGGTCGGCATCTACTTCGCCAAGGACGTTCTCGGCGACCCGAACATCTACAGCTTCCTCGGGCTCGTCCAGCTCCTCCCCCTGATCATCGGCCTGTGGTTCATGCCCGCGCTCATCGCCCGCTTCGGCAAGCGCACGCTCATCCTGGTCGGCGTCATCGTCACGGTCGTGGGCATCCTCATCTCGCTCATCGACCCGAGCAACCTCACCCTCGTGATCGCCGGCGGACTCGTCCGCTCCGTCGGAGGCATACCTGCCGCGGCCGGTCTCTTCGCCCTCGTCGCCGACGTTGTCGACTACGGCGAGTGGAAGAGCGGCTACCGACTCGACGGCATGACGTACGCCGCCGCGACCGCCGGGCAGAACTTCGGAGCCGGGCTCGGTGTCGCGCTCGTCGGATGGCTGCTGGCGGCAGGCAGCTACGACGGCCAGGCCACGACCCAGCTGGCGAGTGCGGTCAGCATGGAGATCTTCCTCTACCTCTGGCTTCCGCTCATCGTCACGGTGCTCATGGGCGTGATCATCTGGTTCCTCAACATCGACAAGAATCTCTCCCAGATCCAGCGCGACCTCGCCGCCAGACGGGTTGCGGCGGAATCCGCGTCGAACGACTGAGCGCTGTGACCACTCGACACACAGAGGTGAACTGGGCGGTCGTCGGCACCGGATTCATCTCCCAGTCCATCGCGGACGACCTCCGCCTCACTCCGGGAGCACGCCGCCAGGCGGTGTGCTCCCGGAACCCGGACCGGGCCCGTGCGTTCGCGGTGGACAAGGGGTTCGCTGTCGCCCACGGCAGTGTGTCCGCGTTGCTCGATGACCCGTCGGTCGACGCGGTCTACATCGCCACCCCGCACTCCACGCACGCGGCGATCGCGATCGCTGCTCTGGAAGCGGGTAAGCACGTGCTCATCGAGAAGCCGATGGCGGTGAGTGCGGAACAGGGTCGGCAGATCGCGAGTGCTGCGGCAGCGAGTGGGCGGTTCGCGATGGAGGCCATGTGGATGCGGTTCAACCCCGCATACCGCGACCTGGTCAGGGCCGCGCGTGAAGGGGCGATCGGCGAGGTCAGGAGCGTGCGCGCCTCGTTCGGGCTGCCGTTCGGGCGGGCCGACTCCGCTCGCTGGACCGCGGAGGGCGCCAGCAGCACGCTGCTCGACCAGGGCATCTATCCGATCACCCTCGCAGTCGATGTGCTCGGGCGGCCCGCGCGGATACACGCCACCGGTCGCCTCCGGGGCGACGGCGTCGACCTCACCGCGCACGCCACCTTCGAGTACGACGATGGGCGATTCGCGCAGCTGAGCGCATCGATGATCGAGTACATCGAGCCGACGGCATCCGTCAGCGGATCCGACGGGTGGATGTCGGTGCCTGCGCCGTTCTGGGCCGCGGAAGAATTCACCACGCAGGCAGGACCGATCGCCCGTGCCCTGACCGAGCGGCGCCGGACCCACCACGACCGCCGAGGCAACGGGTACGTGCCGATGCTCGAAGCGGTCACCGTCGCGATCGCCGCGCACCGGACTGAACACCCCACCCACCCCCTCGCAGACAGCATCGCCGCCCTCGAGGTGCTCGACGCCGTCCGCGAATCCCTGAGCAGCCCCACCGCACGACCGAAGGAGACCCGATGAAACGCACGGCATTCAACGATGGCTGGCAGTTCCGACCGAAGCAGAACCCGTTCGCCGAGCTCGGCGGCGTCAGCATCCCGTACGCCGACGTCACCCTCCCGCATGATGCGCTGATCCACGAGCAGCGCGATCCCGACGGAGAAGGCGCCGTCGCCTACTTCCCCGGCGGCGCGTATCAGTACCGCAGGACGTTCACCCCTCTGGCCGACCTCGCCGGCCAGCGGATCGTCCTCGAGTTCGAGGGCGTCTACCGCGACGCGACCGTGCACATCAACGGCGCCTTCGCAGGTCAGCGTCCATACGGCTACTCGGGGTTCACCATCGACGCCGACCGTTTCCTCCGCCCCGGGGAGGAGAACCTCATCGAGGTCGAATCACGGCACGGGGGAGACTCCCGGTGGTACACCGGAGCAGGCATCTACCGCGACGTCTGGCTGCACGTCGGACCGGCCGTCCACATCCCGGTCGACGGAGTCCGGGTCAGCGCGGCCGACATCGAACCGGATGGTGCCGTGGTGGAGGTCGACGTGGTCGTGGCGAGCACGAGCAATCGTCTCGAGACGGTCGACGTGGCCGTCGCCCTCACCGACACCGCAGGAGCAACCGTGGCACGCGGCACCGTCCCGGTGACCGTCGACGCGAACGGACGGTCCCGCAGTCGGCAGCGGCTCTACGTCCGATCACCGCGACTGTGGAGCGCCGAGAACCCCACTCTCTACTCCGCGGCGGTGGAGTTGACCGTCGCCGGAGCGACCATCGACGACGCGTCGGCGGTCTTCGGCATCCGCACGCTCCAGGTCGACCCCGTGCATGGACTGCGCGTGAACGGTGAGGTCGTGAAGCTCCGTGGTGCCTGCGTCCACCATGACAACGGGATCCTCGGGGCGGCGACGTTCGCCGACGCCGAGGAACGCCGGGTGCGTCTGCTCAAAGACGCCGGATTCAATGCGATCCGCTCCTCGCACAACCCGATGAGCGTCGCCATGCTCGAGGCGTGCGACCGGTTGGGCGTGTACGTGATGGACGAGACCTTCGACATGTGGACCTCGAACAAGATGCCCCACGACTACTCGCTCCACTTCACGGAGTGGTGGGAGCGCGACGTCGAAGCGATGGTGACGAAGGACTTCAACCATCCGTCCGTGATCGTGTACTCGATCGGCAACGAGATTCCCGAGACCGGCTCGCCTGCCGGCGGGATCATGGGCCGAGCGCTCGCCGAGAAGGTGCGCGTACTCGACCCGACGCGGTACGTCACGAATGCGGTGAACGGGATGCTCGCCGTGATGGACGACATCAAGAAGCTGGCCGCGCAGCACGGGCAGGGCGACGGCGACGCCGCGGGGATCAACACGCTCATGGCCGGCCCGGGGGAGTTCATGAACCAGATCGGCATGTCACCGATGGTCACGGAAAAGACCGCCGAGTCCTTCGGCGTGCTCGACATCGCCGGTATGAACTACCTCGACGGCCGCTACGTGATGGACAAGGAGCTGTTCCCCCACCGCGTGATCGTCGGTACCGAGACGTTCCCCACGCGCATCGACCACAACTGGGCCCTCGTCACCGAGAACGCGCACGTCATCGGCGACTTCACCTGGACCGGCTTCGACTATCTCGGAGAGGTGGGGATCGGCCGCGCCCACCACCTCTCAGAAGGCGAGACGCCGAGCCTCAGCGGGCCGTACCCCTGGATCGCCGCCTGGTGCGGCGACCTGGATCTGATCGGCGGCCGCCGCCCGGCCTCGTTCTACCGGGAGATCGTCTTCGGGCTCCGCAAGAGCCCCTACATCGCCGTGTCCCGGCCCGGTCATGAGGACACGACGTTCTACGCGGGGCCCTGGACCTGGAGCGACAGCATCGGCAGCTGGACCTGGACCGGCCACGAGGGAACACCGCTCGCGGTCGAGGTATACAGCGATGCGGAAGAGGTCGAGCTCGCTCTCGACGGAGACGTGATCGGCACGGTCGCCGCAGGTGCCGACAACCGTTTCACGGCAGAGTTCACCGTCGCCTACCGCCCGGGCGAGCTGACCGCCACGGCGATTCGCCAGGGCGCGCGCGCCGAGACGTTCTCCCTCTCCAGCGCCGGCGATGCCAGCCGCCTCGAGACGACGGTGGAGGACGGCCCGTCGGGAGAACTGGTCTTCATCGAGATCGCTGTCGTCGACGCGGACGGACGGGTCAACACCGGCGCAGATCGGCTCATCGAGGTTCGCGTCGACGGCGACGCCGTGCTCGCGGCAGTGGGAAGCGGGGATCCGGCTCCGACGCATGGCTACGACGGGCCCGAGCATCAGACGTTCGACGGATTGGCGCTGGCCGTCGTCCGACGCACCGGTCACGGGACCGTGAGCGTGACCGTCTCCGCGGGCGACGTGATCGCGTCGGCGACCGTCATGCTCGATGAAGTGGATCCCCTGCGCGCCGCAGCCAGGTCGTGAGACCGAGTCGCCCTCGGCAGTGAGGAACCGCGCGCCTGCGCAGGCGCGCGGTCCCGGAGCCGCCCGTGAACGAAGCCGTCGAGGAGGCCGCGATCTCAACTTTTGAGATGCTCCCGTGGAACGCGTACCCCGATACGCCAACCTCCTACCGCTGGCGTCAGAGCCGGGTGCCGGAGTCGAGACGATCCTGCATCTGCTGGACGAGAGTCGTCCGGCGGGCAGCGGCACGCGCGCGCGGGTCAGTGGCGACGGAGCCCGTCGAGGAACAGTTCTGCGAGGCGCACGGGGTCGCCGATACCGTCGGGGTCTCCCGCAGCCACGATGCCGTGGCTGGCGCGAGTGAGGATCAGCAGGTCGCGGTGGTGAAAATCATCGCGGAGGACGCCGGTGCTCTGCGCCCGTTCGGTGAGCGCGAGTGATGCGCGAAGTGCCCGGTCGTGATGATCGCGGAAGGCGTCCGAGCTCGATGTGGGATCCGCGATCACCTCGCTGAATGCCCGGTCGTTCGCCTGCATGTGCACGAGTGACATCACGTGCCCCCGGAACGCTTCCCACGGCTCGGTCTCGGCCTGCACAGCGAACGCTTCGATGCGTTCCGCATAGTCGCGCATGGTGGCCTCGAGAAGCGCCTCGATCAACAGCCCCTTGTTCGGAAAGCGGCGGTACACCGTGCCGACTCCGACGCCGGCCAACTTGGCGACCTCTTCCAACGACGTATGAGAACCTCGCTCGGCGTACACCGTCGCCGCCGCAGTGAGGATCGCTGCACGGTTGCGCTCCGCGTCGAGGCGCAGGGGCCTCGTCTTCTCGGTCGGGGCGGGCATGCCAGCAGTCTACCGGTTAAGTGGAAATCTCACTCCGTTTGTGCGATGATCATCCGGAGCCAAGATTCCACTTAATCTGGTCTCGCTCGAAAGGAATGCTCTTATGCCCACCATCGCCATCGTCGGTGCCGGCCCCGGACTGGGCCTCTCCATCGCCACAGTGTTCGGCCGCCACGGCTTCTCCGTCGCTCTCGTGTCCCGCACCCAAGACACACTCGACCGCCTCGCCGCAGAACTCGGCGAGGAAGGCATCGACGCCGCCGGCTTCGCGGCCGACATCACGGACAGGCCGTCCCTGGCCGCGGCGTTCGCCCGCATCGACGAACGGTACGGCCGTGTCGACGTGCTGGAGTTCTCGCCCTCGCCCGGAATGTCCCCGGAAGCCATGGTCGCTCCGCTGGATGCGACGGTGGAGAACGTCCAGTCCGAACTGGACTACTACCTCTACGGCGGTCTCGCCGCAGCGCAGCAGGTCCTGCCCGACATGATCGGACGCGACTCGGGAACCCTCCTCTTCACCACGGGCGGATCCTCGAAGAACCCGCTCGCCGGGCCGCCCGAGTTCGGCAACATCGCCATCGCCACCGCCGCGCTGCGCGCCTATGTGATGAAACTGAACCAGGTCACCGCCGGCACCGGTGTCTACGCGGCGCACGTGCCGATCTCCACCTGGATCGGTGCCGCTGGCCCCGAGAGTCAGGCCGACACCATCGCCGAGCACTACTGGGACATCTACACCCGTCGAGACGGCGCTGAACACCCCTACCCTGCGGCGTGATGCACCGGTCTCGACGGCTGCAGAAGTAGCAGCAACCGAGGGGATGCCTGGGGCGAATGCTCCCGGCATCCCCTCTTGCTGCGACCAGCGGTGGATCAGTCTGCTGCCGGGGCGATCTCGTTCGCTTGCTGAGCGCGGCTCTGCCAGGACGCCCCGCAGTGACCGAGCTCGTGGTCGTCGAAAACGTCGGCGTATCGACGCGCTACTCATGGGACGATCGGTCCCATGAGCACTCCGACAGATGTACTGGCACTGATGATCGACAGGCGGTGAGCGATGGGATCCGACCGCCGAGCGCCCGGCCCGGGCAGGAGTGAAGCCGGCAGCCATCGCTCCGAGGCGCTGAAGGAGCGCATCTACGTCACCTTCACCGCTCTCGTCGTCACCGTCGCATCCGCGCGCGATGTCGAACATCAGACGGTCGGGGGTGCGGCCAGCACGCTTGCCCTCACCGTGCTGGGAACGCTGCTCGCAGTGTTCGTCGCCGACCTCACCGCTTCGATGGTGACGCGGGCGGCGCTTCCGACCGGCGTCGAGATCAGACGCATGCTCTTCGTCAGCTTCGGCTCACTCGGGGTGATCGTCGCCCCCATGATCATTCTGGGATTCAGTGCCTTCGGTCAACTGCCCTTGAGCAGTGCCCTGCGGCTCACCGCGATCGTGCTCGTCGCGACACTCGTCGTGATCACGCTCATCGCCATCTTCCGGGTCCGCGCCACACTGTGGTTGAAGCTGATCGTCCTCGCGTCTGTCGCCCTGCTCGGCATAGCAGTGCTCGTCGTCGAACTATCCGTCCACTGACCACGGCAGGTGTACTGGCGAGGGGATGCCGGGCGCGAAAGCCCCGGCATCCCCTCGTCCTGCGAGCCGCAGCGGATCAGCCTGCTGCCGGGGCGATCTCGTTCGGCGTCACGTCGAGCTCGGTGCTGGCGAGCACCTCGCCCGTGGTCAGATCGACGGCGTGCACGCTGTTCGCCGCGGGCTCGGTGACGTACGCGATGTCTCCGGCGACGACGATGGCGGGGTGGGCGTCCTGCCATTCGGCCGGACCCTCCCACGCCTCGACGACGGGGAAGCTGTCGGTGATCTCGCCCGATGCCGGGTCGAGCACGTGGATCGCCCCGTCACTGCTGAGGATGTAGGCGAGGTCACCCGGTCCGCGGACGATGTCGCGGAACGTGTACTCGACGCCCTCGGGCAGATCGACGACCTCGAGCGTCTTGGCCTCGGTGTCGATCAGGGTCACGGCGCTGAGCAGGTAGCCCTCGGCGTCGATGTCGTTCTTGTAATCGCCGACGATGAGGGGGCTGGTCTCGCTGACGTACGCATTGCCCATGCGTCCGTACGGCTGGTCGGGGGCGTTCACCTTGGTGATCTCGCCGTCGTGGTAGATCAGCGCGCCGTTCTCGCAGCCGAAGACGACGGCCTCGTCCTTCGCGGTGCCCTCGCCGTGCACTCCCGGGCACTGGTCGGACGAGGCGATCTCGGTGCCGTCGGCATCCTTCGCGACGATGCCGTTGCGACCGTCGGCGTTGCCGACGGTGGTCAGGAAGGTGCCGTCTTCGAGCACGACCGAGACACCGTGGTGCGCCTCGACACCCTCGACGGTCTCGACCTCGGGCAGTCCGTCGGTGCTCGACAGGTCGGCGGTGTCGACGATCGTCGTGTCGCTCGTGCCGTCGGCGTAGAGCACGGTCTTGCCGGCGTGCCGCACGACGTGGCCGGGGGTGTCGGCCTCGAAGATCGTGTCGGTCAGTGCGGGGTCATCGGTGGATCCCGCTGCGGTGTCGAGCACCTGGAAGCCCTCGCTCATCGTGACCATGACGTGCCGGTCGTCGCCGGCGGCGTTGAGACGCGTAAACGGCTCGGAGTCGAAGTCCGCGAGGGTGTCGAGGGTCTCGCCGTCGAGCACGAGGATGCCGCCCTCGTAGGCGACCGCGACGCGGGGACCCGACTGTGCGTCGGTTCCGCTGCCGTCGGGGGTGGATGCCGGTGTGGTCGAGCCGCCGGCGGCGCACGACGCCAGCGTGACGACGGCGCCAAGCGCCGCGACGCCGATCAGCGCGCGACGAAGGGGGGAGGTTCGCATGTGCATTCCTCTTTCTCTGTGGTGAGGTCTCAGGGGGTGAGACCGGTGGTGATGCGCTCGGTGTTGATGCGCATCATGGTCAGGTAGTCGGGGGCGCCCCCGTCGGGGCCGGTGAGGGATTCGGTGAAGAGCTCGATGACCTCGACCTGCACGTCGGCCTCGCTCGCGAGCGCCTGCACCAGCCGGTCGGGAGACGACGACTCCGCGAAGATCGCGGGCACGCCGGTCTCGTCGATCGCGTCGACGAGGTCGGCGAGATCGGATGCCGAGGGGGCGGCGAGCGTCGTGCCACCAGGGATCACCGCGCCGACGATCTCGAAGTCGAAGCGCTCGGCGAGGTAGCCGAACACATGGTGGTTGGTGACCAGCGCGCGCCGCTCGTGGGGGATCGTCGCGAACGCCTCGGTCATCTCCGCATCCAGCGCCCTGAGCTGCGAGCGATAGTCGTCGACCGTCGCGTCGAGGGCCTCGCCATCGATGCCCTCGAGCTCTGCGAGCACGGGTTCGAGGGCATCGACGACGTCGATCATGCGCGCGGGGTCGGTCCAGAAGTGCGAATCCGGCATCCCCGCGGCATCGCCCTCGCGGTAGTCGAGCACCTCGATGGCGTCGCCGGCCACGAACGCGGGCACCCCGTCGGCCGCGTCGAGGTGCTGCTGCAGACCCTCTTCGAGGCCGAGGCCGTTCGACACCAGCAGGTCCGCGTTCCGCAGCGTCGCGGCCTCCTGCGCCGAGATCTCGAACGAGTGCGGGTCGGCATCGGGCTTCATGAGTGTCACGACCTGCGCCTGGTCGCCGACCAGTTCTCCGACGACGTCGCCGAGGATGTTCGTCGAGACCACGATGGTCGGGCGCGGGTCGTCCGGGGTCGAGCAGGCGGCGAGTCCGGTCGCGACGAGGGCGGCGAGGGCGCTGAGCGCGGCGATCGTGAAGAGGCGTGCGGGGTGCATGTCATCGTCCTGTCTCGGCGACGAACGCCGGTGCGGTGTCGGTGTCGAAGGTGCGGGCGATGCGCGCGGCATCCGCGTAGTCGATCTCGAACAGGCGGTGTTCACTCGGCGCGCTCAGGTAGGCGCGGTGCTGATCGGCGATCAGCACCGGAGCGTTGCCTGTGGCGAGGGACTCGGCGACGAGCGGTGCGGTCTCGGCGATCACCGCTCCGCTCTCGTCATCGAGCACGAGCACACGTCCGTCCTGGGCGAGCGCGAGCAGAGTGCCGTCTTCGTCGTCGACCGCGGTCACCTGCACGAGCGGAGCAGGGGAGGGGAGCAGCGTCCACGACCTCGCGCGCGTGTCGAGGAGCCAGATCCCCTCGGATCCCGCGAAGCCGGCGACGGTGGGACGTCCTTCACGGTTGTCGAAGGACTCGGCGGGAGGCGCGGTCGTCCCGGCCGGGTACGGGATGCGCTCCACCTGCAGTCCATCGCCGTCGACATGCGCGAGCAGTGCGCCGTCCTGGCATCCGATCACCGCGCCGACCCGTGTCGTGATGGTGCCGGCGGGGTCTGTGCAGGGCTCCTCGAGACCGGTCGGCTCACCCGCGGCCGTGTACCCGCGCACGCTTGTGCCGATGCCGGCGGATGCCTCGGTGACCAGGGCGAACGAGCCGACCGGCACGACGAGCCCCTCGTGCGGCTCGCGTTCGATGCGGAAGAGCTCGCTGATCTCGCCCTTCGACAGCGCCTGGGTGTCGAGCAGCACGGCGTCGCCGGAGTCGGCGAACGAGATCCCGGTGCCGCCGGTCGTCGACAGGTTGGTCGTCGCGACCGCGGCCGTGCCTTCGCCGGACACCGAGCCGAGCACGGCGGGATCAGCGCGGTAGTAGTGGAAGTGATCGACGTGATCCCAGGTCCACACGCCGCTGTCGACGATCTCGACACCGTCGTTCGTCTGAGCGAACAGGTAGCGGCCATCGGTCGTCAGTGCGCTCGGCGCGGAGATCTCGCCGATGTCCGTGACGCTCTCATCGAGGAGGTCGAGGTGGGTCACGGCCCCGTCGGGATCGATCGAGGTCAACCCGAGCTGGGGTTCGGCCACCTCCTCCGCTCCGGCGACGGCGCCGTGGCCGCCATCGGACGATGCCGTCGCGGCCGGGTCGGCGGAGCCCGCGGCGCAGGCGGACAAGGAGACGGTGAGGGCGCCCGCGAGGGCAATGAGGGCGAGGCGAGAGCGCACGAGGTCCCTTCCTGTCGGGTGTCGGTGTCGGGTGTGTGGGTGTCGGGGTGTGCGGGCGTCTGGGGACGGTCGTGGCGGCGGCTCAGGCGCGTCGCGCGCGTGAGGAGAGGGAGTCGACGACTCTGCGCGCCGCCCATGAGAGGCAGGCGAGCAGGATGGCGGATGCCGCGACGGAGGCGCCGGCCGCCGTCGCGGCGTACCACGACGCGAGCAGGCCGAGGAAGACGGCCGCGACGCCGAAGATCGCCGCCAGCGCCATGCGGGTCGGGATGCGGGTCGTCCAGTGTCCTGCGGCGACGGCCGGGGCGAGCAGCAGGCCGACGACGAGCATCGAGCCGACGGCCTGGTACGACGCGACGACGGCGAGGGTCACGAGTCCGACGAGCGCGGCCTGAGCAACCTGCGGCCGCAGCCCCAGCACCGCGGCGATCCGCGCGTCGAGCGACAGGGCCACGAACGAACGGTGGAGCGCGGCGGCGGCGATCAGTCCGACGGTCGCGGCGGCTGCGAGCAACACCAGATCCGTCCCGCTGATCGCGAGGATGTCCCCGAACAGGATCGCCGTCGCATCCGTGGCGAAGCTGCCGGAGTGCGAGATGACGATGACGCCCAGGGCCAGCATCGAGACGAACAGCAGGCCGATGCTCGTGTCGTACGACAGGCGCGCTCGCCGCTGGAGGGCTCCGATGCCGAGGCTCATCGCGATGGCGCTCAGTGCCCCGCCGACGAGCACCGGCAGCGAGAGCACCGTGGCGAGAGCGACGCCGGGGAGCATGCCGTGTGCCAGCGCCTCGCCGAGGAACGCCATCCCGCGGATGACCACCCAGGTGCCGACGACCGCGCAGAGGATCGCGACCAGGGCGCCGCCGAGCATCCCGCGCTGCAAGAAGTCGAGGGCGAAGGGGTCGAGTACACCGGCCGGATGAATGGTCACGTTGAGTGAGCCTAGAGCTTTTTGAGAATGATTATCAAACTCATATGATGAGATCATGCCCGACCACACCTTCCTTCACGATGCGACCGCGGCCCTCGCCGACGTGCACGTGTCATTCGGCGAGCGCGCCGCCCTCGCGGGTGTCGACGCCCGCATCCGCGGCGGCGCGGTCACCGTGATCACCGGGCCCAACGGTGCGGGCAAGTCGACGCTTCTCGAGGTGCTCGGAGGTACGCGAGCGATGACCTCGGGCGGCCGGGAGGTGCGCGGCACCGTGGCGTTCGTGCCGCAGCGGGCCGCGATCCCCGCCGGTCTTCCCGTATCGGTGAGAGACGTCGTCAGCGTCGGGGCGTGGGGTCGACTCGGACTGTGGCGGCGCATGGACGCCGCCGCGCGCGAGCTCGTCGAGAGGTCGATGGATCGCCTCGACATCCGCTCGCTGGCCCGCGAGCCGTTCGCCGCGCTCTCCGGCGGGCAGCAGCAGAGGGCGTTGCTGGCCCAGGGACTCGCGCGGGATGCCGATCTTCTCCTTCTCGACGAGCCGACGACGGGCCTCGACGCGTCGAGCGCTCTGCGCATCCGCCTCGTGCTCCGCGAGGAATCCGCACGCGGCGCCGCCGTCGTGTGCGTGTCGCACGACCCCGCCGTGATCGGCGACGCCGAGCACATGATCCGATTGGTCGACGGGCGTAGGACTGCTCAGAGCGGCTGACCGATGGCCATGGCCGTCGCCGCTCGAGGGGATACGATCCGATCCGTCGGCTGGGGGGACCGACGGATCGGATCGCGCCGGAGATCTCTCGGGGGTCGTCTCCGGCGGGCACAGCTCTGAAGGGGTCGATGCTGACCCACCTGGGGGTGTCTTCGGAGCCGGCCGGCTTCAGGGGTCGCGACGCGGCGAGGTCGCGAGCCCGGCGATGATCTCGTCGGCACGACCCAGGAGGCGGGAAGCGAGCCTCCTCATCTTCTCGGGGTCGAGGTTCTCGGCCCCGGGAAGTTCGTCAGGCGTGTCGCACGCGGCGAGCAGTCTCTCTGCGGCCTCCCGCAGTGTGCTCGCTCGTCGGAACCGCTCGCGAGGATTCGTCGTCGCGGTGTCAGAGGCATCCATCAGCGTCATTCCCTTCTCCGGAGGCGCGCACGCACGAGGAGGAGGATGAGTGCGGCGATGAACGCGCCGGCGATGAGCAGGATCCAGAGGAGCGGAGGCTCGTCTGTCTTCTCCGTCGTCGCCTGTGCGGCGACGGGAAGGGACTCGACGTCGCCGTGAGCGGTTCTGGAGACGATGCCGCTGGTCAGCGTCGCCTGCGCGGACCAGGTGCCCTCGGTCGGGGTGTTCGGGATGCGGAACACCGCCGTTCCTGCCTGCCCGGGCGCCAGTGTCAGCATCTCGCTCGGCAGGGGGCCGATGGTCATGGCTCCACCCACCGAGGTCAAGGTCGCCGCCCCCGTCAGATCGACGGCCGTCGAACCGGTGTTGGCGACCTCGGCGCGCAGTTCGGCTGTGTCGGCGCTCGTATCGAGCCGAAGGTTCGAGATCGTGAAGTCCGGCGGTGACGCGGCGCCCGAACCGACCGAGAGGTACACGCGGACGCCCACTCTGTTGGCGATGGTGAGAGAGCCGTCCGACGAGGGAGAGCGAAGCTCGGCCCACACCGCGCCGTAGAACTCGCTCTCCGGAGCGTCCCTCGGGACATCGATCGCGACGGTCATCTCCGTGCTCTCGCCGGCTCGGAGATCGAGCGTGTCCTTTCTGGGCACGATCCACTCCGAGATGTCGGGTCCCGAGGGATCGTGGACGGCGAAGACGCCGTCGCGGATCTCGGCCGGCCCGCTGTAGACGTGGACTCGCCGGTCTTCACGGGAGTCGTTGACGACGCGGACGGTTCGCTCGAGGTGGCCGCCGGGGGCGATGTCGTCGACGAGGTAGGAGCGGGCCCTGAGGTCGTTCGATGTCGCCGCATCGTCGTCGACGATCTCGATGCCGATGCCGGACTCGTCGTCCGCGGCGGTCGCCGACGGTGCGGCACCGAAGGCAGGCCCGCACAGTGC
>NZ_JBEOUR010000021.1:0-47184 GCF_040302605.1 Microbacterium sp. NPDC097977 | reverse complement strand
AGTCCGGCCTCGGCGCCGACGCCGTCGCCGAGATGTTGCAGCTCGACGAGATGGTGCGCTCCGCCATCAGCTTCGACGAGCACTTCGATGTGGAGACGGGGCGGCAGGCCGTCGATCTCACCGACAGCGTGATCCTCCCCGAGCACGCGGTGGAGCAGTCGGAGACGCGCGACATGGTCAACCGGGTCGTCGATGCGCTGCCCGCCGCGATGCAGCAGGTCGTCCGCGGCATCTACCTCGAGGACCGCACGGTCAAGGACATCGCCGAGGAGCTCGAGGTCAGTCACGCCTACGTGTCGAAGCTGCGCTCCCGAGGGCTGCTGCTGATGCGCGAGGCGATGGAGGCCTGGGAGGGCGGCACCACGGGCGACCGCTCGACCAAGGCGAAGGCCGGCTTCTTCGAGACCCTCTTCGGTCCCGCGCGCACCGCGGCACCGGCCCCGATTGCGGCGGCGGCCCGTATCGCGATGCCGGCGCGCGCCGGCGCCCTGCTCGCCGCCGTCTGAGCGCGGCGGGAAAATTGCTCCACCGCGGTTACCGCGGCTGCCGTCGTCGCGAATGTCGGTTGTGCAGGTCCACGGACGGACCCGCATTCAGCCCCATAACCACGGAGGAACACTCATGGGTCTTCAGATCGCAACCAACGTCGGTGCACTCAACGCGTACCGCAACCTCTCCATCAACCAGAACGACATGTCCAAGTCGCTCGAGAAGCTCTCGAGCGGTCTGCGCATCAACCGTGCAGCCGATGACGCGGCCGGCCTCGCGATCTCCGAGGGCCTGCGCTCGCAGGTCAACGGCCTGAACGTCGCCGCTCGCAACGCGCAGGACGGCATCTCGGTCATCCAGACCGCGGAAGGCGCCCTGACCGAGGTCCACTCGATCCTGCAGCGCGTCCGCGACCTCGCGGTACAGGCGGGTTCGGACTCGAACAACGCCGACTCGCGCACCGCCATCAAGACCGAGATCGACACGCTCGGCGAGGAGCTCACCCGCGTCGCGGCGAGCACGAACTTCAACGGGATCAAGCTGCTCGACAGCGCGGCCACGCTGACGTTCCAGGTCGGCGCAGGCTCCGAGGCGGCCGAGGACCAGATCGCCGTCACGCTGACGGACTTCTCGGGTCTCGGTGCCACGATCGGCGGGCTGACGGTGGACACCGCCGCCAACGCGCTGACCACGATCGCCGCGATCGACACGCAGATCACGGCCGTCTCCACGGCTCGCGCCGGTCTCGGTGCGGTGCAGAACCGTTTCGAGTCGACGATCAACTCGCTGCAGGTCTCGGCCGAGAACCTCTCCGCCGCGAAGAGCCGCATCGCCGACACCGACATGGCCGCCGAGATGGTCAGGTACACCGCCTCGAACATCCTGCAGCAGGCCGGTACCGCCATGCTCGCGCAGGCGAACCAGTCGGGTCAGGGCGTCCTGCAGCTGCTCCGTTGAGTCGCTGCGCCTGAGGCGCGCAGGGCGCCCGGGTGGAGTCACCTCCGCTCGGGCGCCTTCCTGTAGGACACCTTCGACCGCACCGCACGGAAGACGACCGGGATGAAACTCGACGGACTCGTATCAGGGCTCAAGACCGAAGAGCTCATCAAGGCGATGATGGACGTCTCGGCCATCCCGAAGACGCTGATCACGAACAAGATCGCCGATCGCAACTCGATCATCACGAACCTCCAGTCGCTGAACACCACGCTGCAGGAGCTCGTCACGAAGGCGAAGACCGCGGCATCCGCGACCTCGCTCGCGGCGTTCACCGCCTCGTCATCGTCCGAGACCGTCACGGTCTCGGCGGGAGCGAAGGCCAGCGCCTTCTCGACCGCCGTCGTGGTCGACGCGGTCGCGACCGCCCACTCCCTCGTCACCGCAGCCGCCGGATCGACAGGCTGGGGCGGACCCTTCACCGTCGTCGGATCCGACGGCGAGGCCGTCGAGGTCACCCCGCTGGGCACCGGCGCCCAGGACCTCGCCAAGGCCATCAACGACTCCAAGGCAGGAGTCAGCGCGACCGTCGTGCCCGCGGGCACGGATGCCGACGGCGCACCGCTCTCACGCATCCAGCTCACCTCCGCCGAGACAGGCGCGGCGGGTGCCTTCACCGTGCACCGGGGGACTGCGGCCGAGGTCGCGGCGGGCACCTCCACGGATCTCGGAGCCCAGCCCGGTGCGGCGCTGATCACGCAGGGAGCGGATGCCCGCATCCGGCTGTTCGCGGGAACCGCTGCCGAGCAGGTGCTCACCCACCCCGGCAACACGATCACCGTGGGCGAGGGGATCGAGGTCACCGTCACCGCGGTGAGCGCCGATCCCGTGACGGTCACGGTGGCGCGCGACGCGAAGAAGCAGACCACGACCGCCGAGACCTTCATCAAGGAGATCGCGAGCCTGCTGACCCGCATCGACAAGGGATCGACGGCGACGGTCGGCGGGGTGGGCGAGACGACCACCCTCGGTGTCTTCACGGGCGACAGCACCGTACGCAACCTGCGGGGTGCGCTGGCCAACGCCGTGCAGCATCCGGTGGACGGCATCTCTCCCTCGACAATCGGCATCACCGTCAGCGACAAGGGCGTGCTGTCCTTCGACGCCGAGAAGTTCGCCGCGGCCCTCGCCGCCGACGCGGAGGGCACGCAGGAGCTGTTCTCCGGCGTGGCTGCGCGGCTGCAGGGCGTGACCACCCAGTACTCCGACAAGTACGACGGGCTGCTCACCAGCCGCATCACCGGCCAGGAGGACGAGGTCAAGACGCTCAAGACCCAGGTCGAGCGCTGGGATGTCCGTCTCGACCAGCGCCGCGCGACGCTGGAGCGCACCTACGCCCAGCTCGAGGTCCAGCTCTCGAAGCTGCAGTCGCAGTCCTCGTGGCTGACGAGCCAGCTCGCCGGCCTCTCGCCGTCCTCGGGCGACTGACCCGTCCTCCCGACCACCACCCACCGGAGCTCGCACATCATGGCACTCACCTCCCTCGACCGGGCCAAGCAGCAGTACCTGGAGCAGCAGGTCGCGTCCGCGACGCCCGAACGTCTGCTCACCCTGCTGTACGACCGCCTGCTGGTCGACATCGACCGAGCGGCTTCCGCGCAGGACGCCGGGGACTGGAACGCGGCGAACACGCACCTCACGCATGCTCAGTCGATCGTCGCGGAGCTGCACGGCTCGCTCACCGACGCCTGGAACGCCGCGGCGGAGCTGCGAGGCGTCTACACGTACCTCACCGGGCGCCTCATCTCGGCGAACGTCTCGCGTGATCGCGCCGCGACCCTCGAGTGCCGTCAGCTGGTGGCGCCCCTGCGCGAGGCGTGGCACGAGGCGGCCGAGCTGACCGCCGCGGCCGCTCCGCGCGTCTCGGCCCCGCGCGTCTCGGCTCTGGGCTGACGCGCGATGACCGAGGCGCTGACCGCCTGGATGGCGGTGCTCGACAGGTTCGAGCGTGCGCTCGACGCCGCCGACGAGACGCTCGACGATCGGCCCCTCGACGCGCCGCCCGGACCCGTTCCCGACGAACTCAGAGAACGGGCCGAGGCCGTGCTCGCGCGCCAGCAGCTGATGATCGGCGCGCTGACGGCGTCGCGCGCGCATGTCGCGCGGGAGATCGCCGCACTGCGTCGGGTGCCGACAGGGCGGCAGGATCGTCCCGCGTACCTCGACATCGAAGGGTGACCGCGAGGGTTACGGGGGAGCATCGGTGTCGCGATAGTCCGCTCCGAGCACGGATCGCTCGACGATTGGCCACGGATCGGCCTCTCCACCAACGTCCGGAGTGCCCCCGTGCTCGAATCCGTCACCTCCTCCGCGCTGATCAGCGCCCTCGACGGGCTGGCGCTGCGCCAACGCTCGATCGCTGAGAACATCGCCAACGTCAACACCCCCGGCTATCGGGCCCAGCGCGTGCAGTTCGAGGACGAGCTGCGCACGGCCGTCGCGAACGGCTCCGGCTCGGTCGCCGCCACGGTCGAGCGGTCGCTCGAGCCCACCCGGCTGAACGGCAACAACGTCAACCTCGACACCGAGACCCTCTCGAACATCGACACGGTGCTGCGTTTCCAGTTCGCCAGTCAGGCGATCGGCGGCCAGGCCTCGTCGATCAGCAAGGCGATCGGTCAGGCCTCCGCATGACGTTCGATGCGATCGGCATCGCCGGCACCGGGCTGACCGCGCACCGCAAATGGCTCGATGCGCTCAGTGACAACATCGCGAACGTCAACACCGCGACCCCTCCGGGTCAGGAGGGGTTCCGCGAGAAGTACGTCGCCGTGCAGGCGGGCACACAGAGCCCCGGGGTGTACGTGGCGGGCGTGGTCGAATCGGAGGCCGAGGGCACACTCGTCTACGACCCCGAGCATCCGTACGCGAACGACGACGGCTACGTGCAGTACCCCGACGTCGAGCTCGGGGATCAGATGAGCATGCTGATCCTCGCGCAGCGCGGCTACGAGGCGAACGCCGCGGTCGTGGACCGCGCGAAGACGACCTACGAGGCCGCGCTGCAGATCGGACGCGGCTGATGAGCGGTCCGATCGACGCGGTGTCCGCCGCCGGTGTCGCGCCGCTGTCGGCGCTGAGCTTCGAGACGGGTCCCGACGCGGCCGGTGCACCGGCATCCGCCGGTGCCTTCGCGACCTCGCTCACCGGAGCCGTCGAGAGTCTGCAGCAGTTGCAGTCGACCTCCAACGAGCTCGCGGTGCAGGCCGTGACCGGAGACCTGCAGGACATCCACCAGGCGATGATCGCCTCCACCCGCGCCTCGGTGACCCTCGATCTGGTGGTCGCCGTGCGAGACCGCAGCGTCTCGGCGTTCAACGAGATCATGAGGATGCAGGCCTGATGCCCACGATGCTCACGGGCTACTACGACCGCGCGAAGCGGGTCGTAGGCGGCTTCTCTCTGGCCCAGCGCACGATCGCCGTCATCGGCGTCGCGCTGCTGGTGATGGGCGCCGTCGCGCTCGGCTCCTGGCTGACCCGGCCGCAGATGAGCCCCCTCTTCACCGGACTGAGCGCGGGGGATGCGTCGGCGGTCGTCGAGCAGCTGAAGTCCGCCGGCGTCGGATACGAGCTCACCGAGGGCGGGGCGACGATCCTCGTGCCGGACGACCAGGTCTACGCGCAACGCCTCGCGGCCGCATCCGCCGGTCTGCCCGGCGACACCAGCGCGGGATACACGCTGCTCGACAAGATGGGCGTGACCGCGAGCGAGTTCCAGCAGTCGGTCACCTACAAGCGCGCGATCGAGGGCGAGCTCGCCGGAACGATCGGTGCGATGGAGGGGATCTCGACGGCATCCGTGCAGCTGGCGATCCCCGAGCAGAGCGTGTTCGTCTCGGAGCAGCAGAGTCCCACCGCCTCGGTGTTCGTCAAGACCCGCAGCGGCGCGTCCCTCAGCGACGAGAAGATCGAGGCGATCGTCCATCTCACGAGCGCATCGATCCCCGGCATGACCCCGGAGGACGTGGCGGTCACGGATCAGGACGGTCGGGTGCTCTCGGCGGTCGGCACCGGTCTCACCGGCAGCTCGTCGAAGCAGGCGACCGAGCACGAGGCGAAGGTCGCGGCCTCGGTCAGCCGGATGCTGGAGACGATCGTCGGCCCCGGCAACGCCACCGTCACCGTGTCGGCCGATGTCGCGAACTCGACCTCCGAGCGGATGGATGAGACCTATTCCGCGCCGGAGGGCGACCTCAGCGCCTCGGAGCAGACGAAGACCGAGACGTACAACGGCGGCCAGGCCGGCGGGACCGGCGTCCTGGGGCCCGACAACATCGCCGTGCCGAACGGGGGAGACGGCGAGGGGGCGTACGAGTTCGAGGAGACATCTCGCAGCAACGCGGTGAACAAGTCGACCGAGAAGACCGTCACTCCCGCCGGCGAGGTGACCAGGCAGACGGTGAGCATCGCTCTCAACCGCGGGGCGGTGACGGGGGTCACCGCGAACCAGATCGAATCGCTGGTCGCGTCGGCGGCGGGGATCGACGTCGAACGCGGCGATGAGATCGCGGTCGAGTTCGTCGAGTTCACCCAGGCCGGAGCGACGGCGGCGCAGACCGCCCTCGCGGCCGCGGAGGCGGAGAGAGAGCAGCAGTTCCAGCAGGAGCTGCTGCGGTCGGCGATCATCGGCGGCTCGATCCTGCTCGCGGTCGCGGTCCTGATCGTCTATCTCGTGGTGCGTCGCCGTATGAAGCGGCGTGTGATGTACACCGACGACGGGCCGATCGAGTACTTCGCGACCGTCACCGAGAGCGAGGAGCAGAAGCTCAAGTCCCTCCGGGGGCTCAAAGACGCCGAGGCGATCCCGATGCCCGCACCGACCACCCTGCTGCCCTCGGCCTCGGTGGACCTCGATGACGAGCCCGAGCCCGACAAGGTGCTCGTCGAGCGCCGCCGCCGCGAGATCGATGACCTCGCCAAGCGGGAGCCCGACGCGATCGCCACGGCTCTCGCCGACCTGATGGATGAGGCGACGGTATGAGCCTGCTCACCGAGATGCTCGATGCTCAGGCCGACACCGTGGAGGTGTCGACCGCGTCGCCCCCCATCGCGCCGATGCCGGTGCCGCAGATGACCGGGCTGCGCAAGGCGGCCATCGTCCTGATAAACATGGACAGGGAGGCGAGCGCCGAGGTGCTGCGTCATCTCGGCGAGGAGCGCGCCGAGATGCTGGCGGCGGAGCTCACGCAGCTCGGCGGAGTGGATCTCGCCTCGACCGCCCGCGCCCTCGGCGAATTCCGACGGATCGCCACCGGCGGCTCCGTGCCCTCGCGCGGCGGCCAGGAGCTCGCCACCGGGCTGCTGGAGACCGCATTCGGGCGGGAGAAGGCGGTGGGGATGGTGGGCCGGGTGATGTCGCAGGGCTCTGTGTCGTTCGACTTCCTCAATGCGGCGGATCCTGCCCAGCTCGCCACGATCATCGAGGGCGAGCTGCCGACGACCGTGGCCGTCGTGTTGGCGAATCTCCGAGCAGACAGGGCTGCCGCCGTGCTCGCCGCCCTCCAGGATCCGCTGCGCACCGATGTTGCACAGGCGATCGCGACGATGGGCACCGCGACGCAGGAGGCGATCTCCATCGTGGCCGACTCGCTGCGCGCACGCACCGGCGTGTTCGCGATGCGGGACAACCATGAGTCGATCGGCGGGGTGCAGCCGCTCGTCGAGATCATCAACCGCTCGGACACCGCGCTGGAGAAGTCGCTGCTCGCGAGCCTCGAGGGACGCGATCTGGCGTTGGCCGAGGACATCCGCAGCCGAATGGTCACCTTCGCCGACATCGCCAGGCTCGAGGATCGCGACGCCCAGCGCGTGCTCCGCGGCATCGACCTGCGGATGCTCGCGCTGGCGCTCAAGGGCGCGGACGAGCAGATCCTCGACAAGGTCAAGGGCAACATGACCGAGCGCAACCAGGAGAACCTGGCCGAGGAGACGCGCGTGCTCGGGCCGGTCCGGATGCGGCAGGTCGACGAAGCCCGCGCCGAGATCGTCCGCGTCATCCGCGAGCTCGAAGCCGCCGAGGAGATCACGATCTCCCGCGAGGACGAGGACGAGCTCATCGAGTGAGTGCATCCGAGACGGATAGGGCCGCCGTGGTTACGGGAGCGGATGACCGTCGCGATAGTTCCCACAGAGCACGGATTGCTCGACCTTCGGGCCACGGACAGGCCTCGTCTTCTGATCCCGAGGTGTCCATCGTGCTCGACTCCGCCTTCACGCCTCTGGCGGTTCCGCGCGTGGGCGAGACTCCGATCGACATCCGCGGCGAGGCCGATCGGGCGCGAACCCGCGGTTACGCCGACGGGTTCGCCGAGGGACGGCGCATCGCGCTCGACGCGGCGGAGCACGAGCAGATCCTTCAGCAGCAGCGGATGCAGGAGCTCAGGGAGTCCTACCTGCACCAGCGCGGATCGGCACTCGCTGCTCTCGACGCGGCCCAGGCGGAATACCGGCGACGGGTCGACGAGGTGAGTGCGCTCTCAGCAGATCGTCTCGAGGAGCTCGCGGTGGACCTGGCCCGGGTGATCCTCGGGGTCGAGCTCTCGGATGCCGCGCGATCCGCTGCCCACGCCCTGCGTCGGGCGCTCGCGGAGGTCCCGGTCGACCGGTGGACCGGGGTGACCTTCAGCACCCGCGACCTGCAGACGCTGCAGGACGACGAGCCTCCGACCCTGCAGCGGATCCCGGCGACGGCCTCCGACACGGTGGACGCCGGCGGAGCGATCGTCCGCGTCGAGGACGGCGCCGTCGACACCCGCGTCGCCGGGGCGCTGGCACGTGCGAGTTCCGCGCTCCGCGGCGACGACGACCTCGAGGCGATCGCATGAGCGCGGCGACCGCAGCATGGCGGCGTGCGCTCGACGCTGCGCGGCCCGAACGCCTCGGCACGGTGACGTCGGTGCGGGGACTCGGAGTCGAGATCGCCGGTCTCGACGGGGCCGTCGGAGACCGGGTGCGCATCGACGCGGGGGCTTCGCGAGCGGTCGATGCCGAGATCGTCGCGATCGACGGCACGTCCGCCCGGTGCATGCCCCTCGGCAGGGTCGACGGCATCACCGCTCGGGCTCGGGTGCGTCATGGGGGAGCGCCCCTGCAGGTGCCGACCGGCCGAGCGCTGCTGGGTCGTGTCCTCGACGGGCTCGGCCGCCCCATCGACGGCAAAGGCCCGCTCGGGCCCGGCGCGTCCTTCGTCTCACTCGATCACGACGCCCCCAGCATCATGGATCGGCAGCGCATCGACCGCCAGCTCGGACTCGGCGTACGCGTGCTCGACACCATGACGCCCGTGGGCACCGGGCAGCGTCTGGGACTCTTCGCGGGGTCGGGCGTCGGCAAGTCGTCACTGATGTCGATGGTGGCCCGCGGCTCGACGGCGGATGTCACCGTGATCGCGCTGGTCGGAGAGCGCGGACGCGAGGTGCGCGAGTTCCTCGAAGACGATCTCGGTCCTGACGGACTGGCGCGCTCCGTCGTCGTCGTCGCGACATCCGATCAGCCGGCGATGGCGCGTCTGCGGTCGGCCTTCGTCGCCACGCGGATCGCCGAGAGCTTCCGTGACGATGCGCTCGACGTGGTGCTGATGATGGACTCCCTCACCCGTGTCGCCATGGCGCAGCGCGAGATCGGCCTCAGCGCGGGAGAGCCGCCCGCCACCCGGGGATATCCGCCCTCCACGTTCTCTGTTCTCGCGCGGCTGCTGGAGCGGGCCGGCACCGGCCCGACCGGCTCGATCACCGGCCTCTACACCGTGCTCGTCGACGGCGACGATCACAATGAGCCGATCGCTGATGCCGCGCGGGGGATCCTCGACGGGCATGTCGTGCTCGACCGTGCCCTCGCGATCCGCGGGCATTTCCCGGCCGTCGACGTGCTCGGCTCGATCTCGCGCGTCGTGTCGAAGATCACCTCCCCGGCGCAGCGACAGGATGCGGTGGCACTGCGGAGCGTGCTCGCTGCCCGCCGCAGCGCCAACGATCTCATCGACATCGGTGCCTATCGGCCCGGTGCGAACCCGCTGGTCGACGCCGCTCTCGCGCACGAGCCGGCGATCTCGGGCTTTCTCACGCAGCGGATGGACGACCTCACCGCGTCCGACGACTCCTGGCGGCAGCTCGCCGCGCTCACCACCGACTTCGGAGGGCTCGCCCGATGACCTTCACCCTGTCCGGACTGCTTCGGGTGCGCGGCGCCCAGGAGCGTGTCGCCGCCGAGCACCTCTCGCGTGCGAGTGCGGAGCGCACCGATGCCGAAGACGCCGTGACCGACGCGGTGTCGAGCCTCTCCGAGATCAGCGCGCAGATCGACGATCCTCGCGCGCTGATGGCCATGGCCGCCGCGCGTGCCGCAGGTCGCAGCACGCTGAGCGATCTGCAGGCGCTCGTCGAGATGCGCAGGATCGAGGAGTCGTCGGCACGATCGGCCCACATCGACGCGCGACGCGAGCTCAAGGGGCTCGAGCGTCTCGAGGACGCTCATCGCACCGAGGCTGCGAGGGTCGACCTCGCGGCGGAGCAGACCGCCCTCGATGAGATCGCCGTGGCCCGCACGACCCGGCACGCGGGGAGCGCCGCGTGAGCGGGATCGACGCGGCGATCGCCCGCGTCGAGGCCATCGAGAGCCGGATCGTCTCGCTGGACCCGGCGGCGCGAGCCGCGGCCGCGCAGGCACCGACGGAGACGAGCGCCGCGACCGGAGAGGCGAGCGCGGCGACCTTCGCGGGCATGCTCGAGGCGGCGCAGGCGGCATCGGGTGCCCAGACGACGACACCGGGCGCGACGCCGGGGGCCGTCTCGGGTGCTGCGGATCCGACGACACCCGCCGGCAGCGCCGATCTCGCCGCCGCTCTGCAGACGTTGTTCGCGGCCGGGTCCGCCGACTCGGCGGCACTCGGGGGCACCTCGGCTTCACTGCGGAAGATCATCGAGATGGCGGGATGAGCGCCGTGAGCCTGCTGGGACCGGTGCCGGGAGTCACACCGGAGCGGGAGGTCGATCGCGGTGCGACAGGCGGCTCGGTCGCGCACTTCTCATCCGTGCTCTCCGACCAGGACCTTCGGCTCTGCGAATCGCACTTCCGCGTCCGCGAGGAGGATGCGTCGCGTGCTCCTTCCGACAGCGACTCCGAGGGGTCGACCCCGATCGGTGCGGATAGGACGGGAGCGCTGCTGCTGCAGCTCGCGGCGCAGCGGGGGTCCTCGGCCGACGCCGTGACGCCGCCGCCGGTCGGTGCCTCGACGCCTGCCGACGAAGCGATGACGGCGCCGGAGTCGTCGGGGGCGGATGGCGGCGATCGGCCGGCGTCGTCAGTGCCGGTGATTCCGCTCTCGCCGACCGACCTGGCGATGACCGACCCGACGATGACCGAACCGGCGATGACCGAACCGGCGATGACCGGCACGGCAGGGACTGCTGCGCCGACCGGCATGACCGCGACGGGTGCGTCGACGTCGACCGGCACACCGACGATGATCGGCATCCCGGCGACGACCGTCACTCCGGCGACGACCGGTGCGGGCGACGTCGGGACCCCGCAGGCCGCGTCGGGATCGGACACCGCGGCCAGGCCGGCGGGATCGCGCGGCACGGACGAGACCGTGGTCACCCCGGCAGGGTCGTCACGCGTCTCGGCCGAGGCCCCGATGCCGGCCGCCGCTCCGGCCGCGTTCGCACCCTCCGCGTCCGTCACCGCTCCCGACACTGCGTCCGCCTCTGCCGCCCTGGCCTCCACCTCTGCCGCCGTCGATGCCACCTTCGGTGCGGCGGCTCCCTCCGGTGTCGCGGCATCGCAAGGCGCGTCGGCCGCGGTGGACGACGCGCCTGCCATCGCTGTCGAGCGCGCTCAGCCCTCCGCCTCGGTGACGCCGACCGCTGCCACGGCACCCGCTCCCGTGCCCTCGACCGCACCGCTCGCCGCCCCCGATGCGGCGGACGCGAGCACTCGGGCCGTGGCGGCCCAGGTGTCGCCGGTCGTCGTGAGCATCGCCCAGCGCCCCGCGGGCACGCATCAGCTCACCCTCACGGTGAACCCCGACAACCTCGGACCCGTCACCCTCCGCGCGCACATCAGCGCGGCCGGCGACGTGCAGGTCGAGCTCAGCGGCGCGACCGAGATCGGACGAGAGGCACTGCGCACCATGCTCGTCGATCTGCGGCGGGATCTGGCCGGCGTCATGCCCCACGCCACCCTCAGCATGGGCGTCGACGCCGGGGCCGAGTCGCCCTCGGACCGCGGAGGCCAGCCGGGAGCCGGGGGAGCGGCCGGCGACCCGAGCGCGAGTGAGAGCGACGGGCGACCGAGACAGCATCCGGAATCCGACCCCGGTCGGACGTCACCCGCAGTCAGCCCGACCACGACCATCGCCGTCGGCGCGGGTCTCGACATCTTCGCCTGAGAGGACCACATGACCGTCGACGCCGTGGGCGCACCGAGCGCCATCCATACGGGCAGCACCATCGACCCGGCCGCACGCAAGCAGGTGCTGGACGGCGAGGTGTTCCTCAAACTGCTCGTCACCCAGCTCACCCATCAGGACCCGTCGAGTCCGATGGACACCAACGAGATGATCTCGCAGACCACCCAGCTCGCCATGATGGAGCAGCTCACGGCCCTCGCCGACAGCGGTGCCGAGGCGTTCGCCCTGAATATGCGCCAGGCGGCGAGCGCGCTCATCGGCCAGCAGGCCAGCTACAAGGATGCCGACGGCGCGACCGTCTCCGGCATCGTCACCAAGGTGTCGTTCGACGGTCCCATCCCGCAGGTGACGATCGGCGACAAGACCGTCTCCCTCGACGCCATCACCGGCGTCACCACCCCGACCACCCCCGCGGCTCCCGCCCCGGCCGCCCTCTGACCTCCGTCTCCCACAGGAAGAGAGAACCCTCATGCTCCGCTCGCTCTACTCCGGCATCTCCGGACTCCGCTCGCACCAGACCATGCTCGATGTCACGGGCAACAACATCGCCAACGTCAACACGGCCGGCTTCAAGGGGTCCTCGGTGCTGTTCCAGGACTCCCTGTCGCAGCTCGTCGGCAATCCGGGCATCCCCGACGACGAGGTCGGCGGCCGCAACCCCGCCCAGGTCGGACTCGGTGTGCAGGTCGCCGGAGTCCGCACGAACTTCGCGCAGGGTTCCGCGCAGGCGACCGGCCGTGGGGGAGACCTGATGATCTCCGGCGACGGATTCTTCGCGGTGCGTGCGGGAGGGGAGACCCTGTACACCCGCGCCGGGGCCTTCTCGTTCGACCCCACGGGCAAGATGGTCACCGCCGACGGCGCGGTCGTGCAGGGCTGGTCGGCGCAGAACGGCATCGTCAGCACCGGCCAGGCGACGGGGAACATCGTGCTTCCCCTCGACGCGGTGGCGCCGGCGCGCGCCACGACGGCCGCCTCGGTGACCGGCAACCTGCCCTCGACCGCTGCGGTGGGCGACGAGCTCGTGCGCGATGTCAAGGTGTACGACGCGCAGGGCACACCCACGACTCTCAGCCTGACGTTCACGAGGACCGCCGCGGGCTGGGACGTCACGGATCCCGCCAGCGGTGCCACGGGGGCACTCGCGTTCACGAACGGAGTTCAGGCCGCTCCCGGTCTCACTCTCGTCGCCGGCGCCGTGACCGTCGACCTCGGCGCCGTCACCGGCTACGCCGAGCTGTCGACCGTCGCGGTCTCGGAGCAGAACGGGGCCGCGGCGGGCACCCTGAAGTCGTACAGCATCACCGGCGACGGATCGATCGTCGGCACCTTCAGCAACGGAGCGACGCAGACTCTCGGCAAGATCGCGATGGCGACCTTCGCCAACCCCGAGGGACTCGAGAAGGCCGGCGGGACGGCCTACCGGGTCTCGGTGAACTCGGGCGGAGCACGGGTGGGGGAGCCGGGAGACGCGGGATTCGGCGATCTGGTCTCGGGTGCTCTCGAGATGAGCAACGTGGACCTGTCGCAGGAGTTCACGAACCTCATCGTCGCGCAGCGCGGGTTCCAGGCGAACGCCCGCATCATCACCACCAGCGACGAGGTGCTGCAGGAGCTCACGCAGCTGAAGCGCTGAGGTCGTGCCACCGCCTCGGGCCCCGGTCGCCGGGTCCCGAGGCGGTGTCCGTTGCAGGCCCGAAGCAGGTCCGGCTTGTGTCCGTTTGCAGGATCGAAGCACGGATGCCGGATCGGACGGCCGGTATTGTCCTGCAGACGTGCCGTGGTCCTGCAGACGGTACGGCAGGCAGCAGATGGTACGGCAGGCGGCAGACGGTACGGCAGGCAGCAGACGGTACGGCAGGCGGCAGACGGTACGGCGGGCGGCAGACGGTACGGCGCGCGGCAGACGGTACGGCGGGCGGCAGGCATCGGACCGCGGCACCCGGCATCACACGTCCGCACGCCGGTTACCCGGTGCTCACAGCGTCGCGATAGTCGGACGGACCTCCCACTCGCCCGACGCCCGGAGCCTTCTCGATGATCATCGTCACCCGCCTCGACCGCACGCGGTTCGCGGTGAACCCGGACCTGATCGAACGCATCCTCTCGTCTCCCGACACGACCCTGCACATGGTCGACGGCAAGGTGCATGTCGTCGTGGAGTCCCTCGACGAGGTCATCGAGCGCATCGTCGCGTATCGCGCACGCGTGCTCGGGGTCGCGCAGTCCCTGACCACGGGCTCGCTCGCCGCGCAGGATCGGATCTGATCGTGGATCCCGCATTCCTCATCGGCGTCGTCCTGGCGTTCGGCGCCCTGGTCGCGATGATCACGATGGAGGGCGCGAGCTTCGAGGCGCTGCTCATCCCCGCCCCGATGATCCTGGTGCTCGGCTCGACGATCGGCGTCGGCATCGCCAGTCACACCCTGCGCGACACGATCCTCGCGGTGCAGAGTCTCGGACGCATGGTCCGCGGTCCGAAGATGACCCCCGAGGCCGTGATCCCGTTCCTGGTCGGGTATGCCGAGAAGGCACGCGGCGAGGGACTACTCGCGCTCGAGCAGGAGCTCGACCGCGCCCCCGACGCCTTCACCCGGCAGGCACTGCAGGCGCTCGCGGACGGCACCGACCCCGAGGATCTGCAGACGGTGATGGATGACGAGATCGCCGCGACCGCGTCGCGCACTCGCGTCGCCTCGAAGTTCTTCGGGTCCCTGGGCGGCTACGCGCCGACCATCGGCATCGTCGGCACGGTCGTCTCGCTCACCCACGTGCTCGAGAAGCTCGACGAGCCCGATCACCTCGGGCCCATGATCGCCGCGGCCTTCGTCGCCACGCTGTGGGGACTCCTGTCGGCGAACTTCATCTGGAACCCGATCTCCGGTCGCCTCGGCCGGATCGGGGCGGTGGAGCTCGAGCGCATGACCCTCGTCTCCGAGGGCATGCTGGCGATCCAGGCGGGAAGCGCTCCGCACCTGCTGCAGGAGCGGCTCGAGGCGCTCTCGACCGTCAAGCCGAAGGCGAAGAAGCCGAAGCGCGAGCAGACACCGGCCGCCGAGGACGCCCGATGAGCACGGCCCGTCGGACACGCGGCCGCGGGCACGAGGACGATGCGCACGACGAGCCCGACGAGCGCTGGGCGGTCTCGTACGCCGACATGGTGACGGTGCTGATGTGCCTGTTCATCGTCCTGTTCGCGGTGTCGAACGTCGACAAGACGAAGTTCGAGCTCCTCGCCAACAGCCTGGCCACCGGGTTCGGGCAGGAGAGCACCGAGGGTGGAGCGGACACCGCCGAGGGCATCGTCGTCCCCGAGGAACTGCAGGACGACGACGGGGTGGTGGATCTCACCGCCAGGGCCGAGGCCGAGTTCGAGTCGCTCGAGCAGCTGCGTGACCGCATGACCGCGTCCCTGGCCACACAGGGCCTGCAGGACACGGTGCAGTTCGTGATCGACGACCGCGGTCTGCAGGTCGGTCTGGTCGGCGCCGAGACCTTCTTCGCCGACAACAGCACGGAGCTCTCGGCCAAGGCCGATTCGGTGCTCGACGCGATCGGCGACGTCCTGACCACGGTCGACAACCAGGTCAGCGTCGAGGGGCATGCCGACCATCGCGTGTCGGCGCTGCCGTTCCCCACCAACTGGGAGCTGTCCGGCGGGCGGGCGACCCAGGTCGCGCGGTTCCTCGTCGAGCACGAGGGTGTCGGAGGGCCGAGGGTGAAGGCGACGGCGTACTCGGACACCCGCCCGATCGCTCAGGGAGACAGCCCGCAGGCGCTGGCGAGCAACCGTCGCGTCGACATCGTCGTGGAATCGACCGAGGCCGAGCAGGTGCGGGCTCTGATCCCCGCCATCGCTGCCGCGTCGAAGGACTGAGGAGATATGAGCACCACCGCCGAGTCGACCGTCGTCAGCGCACACACCGTGCTCGAGCCGGCCTCCGTGCGCCACCCCGCGTACGACTTCGGCCGTCCTGCACAGCTCGGGCGCGAGAGCACCCGACACCTGGAGGCGGCATTCGAGTCCTTCGCCCGTCTGTGGTCGTCGCAGCTGACCGACAAGATCCGGGTGCGTGCGCACCTCGCGTTCGATCGCGTCGAGCTGATCAGCTACGAGGAGTACTCCGACACCCTGCCCAGCACCACGGCGATGGTCGCGGGCTCCTTCGTCGACCGCGACGAGCCCTGCGTGGTGCAGTTCGGCCTCGACGGCGCACTGCTGTGGGTCGTGCAGATGATGGGCGGCCGCAGCACGGCGCTGCCCGAGCCCCGCACCTTCACCCCGATCGAACTCGCGCTGGTGCGCAATCTCATGGAGGGCACCTTCGAGCACCTGCATGCGAGTCTGGACGCCCTGCTGCCCGGTGCGCCGCGGTTCAGTGCGGTGCACTACAACCCGCAGTACCTCCAGGTCGTCGCCGCGACGGCCGCGGTCATCGTCGCGCGCTTCACGATGCGGTTGGGCGACTCCGAGACGAGTGCGACCGTCATGCTCCCGGCCTCCGCGGTCGTGGACCGCCTCGCAGCCACGGGCTCGGATGCCGACCCGGGGCACTCGGCCGGGCAGACCCTCGAGCAGGTCCGCAGCACTCCGCTGGAGATCACGCTGCGCCTCGCGCCGCTCACGATCGGCGCCGGCGAGATCCTCGATCTCGCGCCGGGAGACCTTCTGCGTCTGCCGCATCCCGAGACGCGACCGTATGAACTCGTGGCAGGGCAGACGCCGATCGGCCTCGCCACACCGGGCAGCAGGGGCTCCCGCCTCACCTGCATGATCACGAGCACTTCCGAGGAGACCCACTGATGAGCACCTTCCACGCCACCGCCGTCGCCGCCGCGATAGCCGGCAGGCTGCCGTTCGCCTTCCCGGTCATCCCGGCGCCGTCCACCGACCCCGGTGCGTCCGGAGACGCGGTCGTCGTCGCGTTCGCCGGCAGCCCGGGCGCCCGCCTGGCGATCCAGGTGGTCGACCCCGCGCAGCTCGAGGACGGGTCGAAGAGCGCGCCGCTGGCCGATCGCCTGCATCCGGTGTTCGAGGCCGCCGTGGCCGTGCTGGGCAGCGGATCGCTGGGCGGGGGCGAGGTGCTCGACGCCGCAGAGGTGTTCACCGATGCGGGCACCCAGGTGTTCGACATGGTCGACGCCGCGGGCAGCGTCGTCGCCAGGGCCGCCGTGCGGATCGACGGTGCGCGGGCCGACGTCGCTCCCGGGCCGCAGCGGCTGAGTCGCATCGCCGGCGTCGAGATGGAGCTGGTCGTCGAGATCGGACGCACACGGATGCCGGTGCGCGACGTACTGTCGCTCGAACCCGGACGCGTCGTCGAGCTCGACCGCGCGGCGGGATCCCCCGCCGACATCAAGCTGAACGGCCGTCTCATCGGCCACGGCACCGTGGTGGTCGCCGACGGCGATTTCGCGATCCGCGTGGAGCGCATCCTCGACGGCGCAGAGGCCGTCTGAACGATGGACGACATCCTCATCGCCCTGCGCGCGATCGTCGCGCTCGGAGCCGTGCTCGGCCTGCTGCTCTTCCTCAGCCGTCGACTCCAGAAGTCGCAGGCGAAGGGCGTCAGCCCGCTGTCCGGACTCCTGCCGAAACGTCTGAGCAGACTCGCGGAGCTGCGGCCGACGCGCACGACGGCGCCGCCTCGTGCCCGCCAGGAGAAGATCACGGTCGTCGCGAGATCCGGCATCGGCGCCAGGGCCCAGCTCGTCGTGGCCGAGTTCGGCGGCATCCGCTACGTGCTCGGCGTGACCGAGCACGGGATCAACGTCGTCGACACGCAGGAGGCTCCGCTCCTCGACGACGACGAAGCGAGCGGACGCGAACCGGCGGAGCGCGACACGGCCGAGACGGACGAGCTGCAGAACGACATCGTCGATCGCGCACTGAAGTCCGTCGCCTGACATCGACCCGCCGCGACGACGACCTCGCCGTCGAGGGGTTACCGGCACGGCCCCGCGTCGCGATAGTCGACAGCGAGCACGGATAGCTCGCCCCTCTGGCTACGGATCGGCCACGACACCCACCTTCGGAGTGCCGCCGTGCCCGTATCCGCCGCCGCCGTGCTGCCCGCGCCTCTGCCGCGCCGCGCGCGCCGGCTGTGGGCTATGCTCGCCGTCGCCCTCTGCCTGATCGCCGTGCTGGTGCTGATCGACGCGACCGGGGCTCATGCGACCCCTGCGCTGCTCGCGACCGAGACCGGTGACGGCGACGGCGGTGGCGTGACCATCAACGGCATCAACGGGTCGCCGTCCGACAGCATCATGACCCTGCTCGGCATCACGGTCCTCAGCGTGGCCCCCGCGCTGCTGCTGATGATGTCGAGCTTCACGAAGATCTTCGTGGTGCTGGCGCTCACCCGCAACGCGCTCTCGCTGCCCTCGATCCCGCCGAACCAGGTGCTGGCGGGGCTCAGCCTGTTCCTCACCCTGTTCATCATGTGGCCGGTGCTCACCGACATCAACACGGTCGCCGTCAGCCCGTTCACCGACGGACAGATCGAGTTCGGGCGTGCGTTCGAACTCGCCCAGGAGCCCCTGCGGAACTGGATGCTCTCGTACACGCGCGAAGAGGACATCGCGCTGATGCACAGGGCGGCGCAGATGGACAACCCGTCCGATCCGTCCGGCATCCCGTTGCAGACGCTCGTCCCCGCCTTCATGATCAGCGAGCTGCGCGCCGCCTTCCTCATCGGCTTCATCATCTTCGTGCCGTTCCTCGTGATCGATCTGGTCGTCGCCAGCGCGCTGATGTCGATGGGAATGATGATGCTGCCGCCGGTGATGATCTCGCTGCCGTTCAAGATCCTGCTCTTCCTGCTCATCGACGGCTGGGGAATGGTCATCACCGCCCTCGTGCAGTCGTACAACGGGGGCGGCGGATGAACCCCGAGGCCGTCATCGACATCGGTCAGGCCGCCCTGATCGTGGGCGCGAAGCTGTGTGCGCCGATGCTGATCACCGCGCTCGTGGTCGGCTTCGCGATCTCGCTGCTGCAGTCGATCACCCAGGTGCAGGAGATGACCATCTCGTTCGTGCCGAAGCTCGTCGCCGTCGGCATCGCCCTGCTCGTGAGCGGGCACTGGATGATCGCCGAGATGATCGCGTTCACGAACGAGATGTTCGCCCGCATCCCCACGCTCCTGAACGGGGGATGATGAACATCCCCCTCGACTTCGGGTGGCTGGAGGCCACGGCGCTCGCCTGCGTGCGGATCACCGCCTTCCTCGTGCTGGCCCCGCCGTTCAGCCATGGCACGATCCCGATGCGCATCCGCGCGATGCTCGGGGTGGGGCTGGCCCTCGCCGTCTCGCCCGTCGTGACCGCAGGATACGAACGCCTCGACACCGGCGGGTTCCTGTTCGCGCTCGTCGGTCAGGCGATCACGGGCGCCCTGCTCGGGTTCCTCGTCATGGTGCTCTTCAGCGCGATCCAGGGCGCGGGGCACCTGGTCGACACCTTCGGCGGCTTCCAGATGGCGCAGGCGTTCGACCTCGGCATGGCGATCAACGGGGCGCAGTTCACCCGTCTGTTCCAGATGACGGCGATCATGCTGCTGTTCGCCTCCGACGGGTACCAGCTGGTGCTCGGCGGGCTGTTCCGCTCGTTCGACGCCGTCCCGGTGACGGGGATGATCGACCTCAGCACCCCCGCCGAAGCCCTCGTCGGCGCTGCCGGGCAGATGATGCTCAGCGCCGTGCAGATCGCCGGCCCGCTGCTGATCGCGCTCTTCCTCGCCGACGTGGGTCTCGGGCTCGTCAGTCGCGTGGCACCCGCGCTGAACGCCTTCGCGATGGGCTTCCCGATCAAGATCGGCCTCACGCTGCTGCTCGTCGGCTTCGTGTACGCCGCGCTGCCGAGTGTCGTGGCCGTGATCGCCGAGGATGCGGCACGGCTGCTGCTGGGAGTGACCCGATGAGCCAGGCCGAGAGCGGGGAGCGCACCGAGAAGGCCACGGATCGTCGCCTCAAGGAGGCGCGCAGGAAGGGGCAGATCGGGCGCAGTCAGGACTTCACGGCCTGGGTCTGCATCGCCGCGGCGGCGGTCATGATGGTGCCGACGATCGCGTCGGGCACGCAGGTGCTCACCGAGCTGTTCCTCGCGGTGGCGCCGGTGGCGAAGGATCCGAGCGACGGCGCCGCGCTGGACGTCCTCGGCGCGGCGCTCTCGTCGCTCGGCGGCATCATGATGCCGATGCTCGTCGTGGTGCTCCTCGCCACCACGGCGACCGCGGTGGCGCAGGGCGGCATCCACCTGCGCGGTGTGACGATGCGGACGGAGCAGTTCAACATCGTCTCGGGCATCATGCGGGTGTTCGGCAAGCAGGCGCTCTGGGAGGGGGCGAAGGCGCTGCTCAAGACCGTCGCCATCGGACTCGCACTGTGGATCGTCGTCTCGGGTCTCGTCCCGGTGCTCATGGCGAGCGGCAGCCACAACATCACCTGGCTGCTGGAGCAGGCGGCCGGGGGAGCGGTGGCGCTGCTGCAGGTCGCGGTGGCGGTGGGCATCCTGCTCGCCGCGATCGATGTGGCCGTCGTCATGCGACGCAACCGCAAGCACACGCACATGACCAAGAACGAGGCGAAGGACGAGCACAAGAAGAGCGAGGGCGACCCGCTCGTGCGGTCGCAGCGCCGATCGCGGCAGCTCGCGATGAGCCGGAACCGGATGATCGCCGCGGTCGGCGAGAGCGATGTCGTGCTCGTGAACCCCACCCACGTCGCGGTGGCGCTGCGCTACGAACCGGGCAAGTCGGCGCCGCGGGTCGTCGCGAAGGGCGCGGGCATCGTCGCGCAGAAGATCCGCGAACGCGCGGAGGAGGCGGGAGTGCCCATGATCCGCGACATCCCCCTGGCGCGCGCCGTCCACGCCGCCTGCGAGCTCGGCCGGGAGATCCCCGAAGAGCTGTACACCGCGGTGGCTCAGGTGCTCGCGTTCATCGAGCACCTCAAGCGTCGCGGTGCCGCGCGTGGCACGCACACCATGCCGTTCGCCAGCACTCGAGACCGCGGTCTCTGAGCCCCCGTCCCCGTCGAGAGAGAACGAGAAGCACATGTTCGGTCAGCTGCTGTCCAAGGGCGCCGTGCCCGTCGGTGTGGTGGGCATCATCCTGCTGCTCATCGTGCCGATCCCCACGCCGCTGCTCGACGTGCTCATCGTGCTGAACATCTCGTTCGCGCTGCTGATCCTGCTCACGGCGATGTTCGTGAAGAAGCCGCTGGACTTCTCGGTCTTCCCCAGCCTGCTGCTGGTCGCCACCCTCTTCCGACTCGGACTCAACGTGGCCTCGACCCGCCTGGTGCTCAGCGAAGCGCACGCCGGTCAGGTCATCCAGGCGTTCGGGCAGATCACCATCAGCGGGTCCCTGGTGATCGGCGCCGTCATCTTCCTCATCCTCACGGTCATCCAGTTCGTGGTGGTCACCAAGGGCGCCGAGCGCGTGGCGGAGGTCGGCGCGCGATTCACGCTCGACGCGATGCCCGGCAAGCAGATGGCGATCGACGCCGACCTGAACGCGGGGCTCATCACCGACGTCGAGGCGCGCCGGCGCCGCGCCGAGGTCGCCGCGGAGGCCGACTTCTACGGGGCGATGGACGGGGCGTCGAAGTTCGTGAAGGGCGACGCCATCGCCGGCATCGTCATCGTCGTCATCAACTTCGTCGGCGGCATCATCATCGGCATGGTGCAGCACGGCATGGAGATGGGGGATGCGCTCGAGACGTACAGCATCCTCACGATCGGCGATGGTCTGGTCACGCAGATCCCCGCGCTGCTCATGGCGGTGTCGACCGGCATGATCGTCACCCGCGAGAACGCCGAGACCGAGATGGGTCAGGCGGCGGGACGCCAGCTCATGCAGTCCCGCAATGCGCTGGTGATCACCGGGCTGGCCGCGATCGCCATGGGGTTCATCCCCGGCATGCCGCTGCTGGTGTTCCTCGTGATCGGCTCGGTACTGCTGTTCGCGGCGTCGCGCGTGAAGGCGAACGAGGATCGCGATGCCGCCCTCGAGGCCGACGCTCTGCAGCAGGAGGCGGTGGACGCGAGCGCGGAGGGGCCGGAGGAGCTGATGGATCGGATGCGCGTGCATGCGCTGGAGATCTCGCTCTCGCCCGACATCGTGGATCTCGCGTCCGGGGGCGCGGGTGATCTGCTCACCCGTGTGAAGTCGCTGCGGCGCAAGCTCGCCCTCGACATCGGCATCCTGATGCCGCCGGTGCGCACCCGCGACAACATCGACCTGCCGGCGCAGACCTACGCGATCCTCATCGCCGGCGTCGAGGCCGGACGAGGATCCGTTCCCCGCGGCCACGTGCTCGCGATCGGCTCCGGGCTCGAGCAGCTGCCCGGGACGGCGGTCGTCGACCCGGTCTTCGGCCTGGAGGGCAAGTGGGTCCCGGCCGAGATGTCGCACGCGGCCGACATGGCCGGCGCGACGGTGATCGACCGAGCGAGCGTCATCATCACCCACCTCTCGGACATCGTGCAGGGCCAGGCGGATCGGCTGCTCTCGCTCGAGGACGTCCGCCAGCTGACCGAGCACCTCAAGCAGACGAGCCCCGCGACGGTGGAGGAGCTCACCCCGGCCGTGCTGTCGCTCGCCGCCATCCAGCGCGTACTGGCCGGACTGCTCGCCGAGAGGGTGCCGATCAACGATCTCGCCCGGATCTACGAGGCCCTCGCCCTTCGTGGCAAGGCCTCGGCCGATACCGCGGGGCTCATCGACGTGGCGCGCGCGGCGCTCGGACCGGCGATCGCCGCCCGCTTCGCCGAGGAGGGGCGCATCCGGGTCGTGATGTTCGAGCCCATCCTCGAGCAGCAGATGCTCGAGGGCATGAGAGTGGTCGAGGGGCAGCCGCAGATCGTGCTGACCCCCGAGACCACGATGCAGGTCCTCGACAACGTGCGCCGCACCGTCGAGGAGCTCGATCCGTCGGGTTCCGAACCCGTGCTGGTGTGCGCCCCGACGCTGCGTCACGCCGTGCGACGGCTTGTCGCGTCGCAGGTGCGCGGCCTCCCCGTGCTCTCCTACGACGAGGCGGCGTCAGGCGGGCTCGCCACCGATGTCGTCGGCGTGGTGCGCATGACGAACCCGGCGCTGCCCGCTGCCACCCTCTGATCTCGAATTCTGCTCATTTACGAGATGAGTGCGATACATTTGTGCACAGAGGCGCGACCGTGCCCAGCCATGGAAGGCAGACGACGCATGCTGGTACTGACGAGACGCGCCAACGAGAGCATCGTCATCGGCGATGACATCACCATCACCATCCTCGCGGTCACTCCGAGCGGTGTCAGGGTCGGCATCGACGCCCCGCGGGACAAGCGCATCAACCGCGCCGAGATCGTCGTCGCCGTGAGCGATGCCAATCGTGAAGCGCTGCAGGCCGCGGCCGACGAGACGGCCGAATCGCTGCTGCTCGACGTTCTGGGACGTCCGGGCGCGGGCCGCTGAGCGCGAGCGGGCGCACGGTGCGGACCACGGATGCCGCATGCGCTCCGCTCCGTGGAGTTACTGACGCTCACGTTGTCGCGATAGTCGGACGTGCGACGGGCTTCCCCCTCGCGGAAATCGCGACATGACGAGGTGACCAATCGTGGCCGCTCACGACCTGAGCATGCAACTGATGCGAGAGCGCGACCTGCTGGAGGTGCTGCTGTTCAAGCTCGACGAACAGCAGATGCTGCTCGCGACGGGACGCAATCGCTGGATCCACCACGCGGCGAACGAGATCGAGCGCGTCCTCGCGGCCATGCCGACGGTCGCTCTCTCCCGTGACACGCTGGTCATCTCGGTCGCCGACGAGTGGGGCGTCCCCGAGGCGACCACGCTGCAGGACCTGATCGATGCCGCGCCGACCGATGCCTGGCGCGAGATCCTGTCGGGACACCTCACGGCCATGGTCACTCTCGCAGACGAGATCGGCGAGATGAAGAAGGTCAACGAGCAGCGTCTGCGCACCGCGATCCGCATCACCCAGGAGACCATCGCCGGACTCGGCGTTCCCACCGGCGAGTACGACCCGCAGGGCGGTGTCGTCCGCGACGGCGACGCCCGACTGCTCGACACCAGGGTGTGAGGACGATGTCGTCGTTCGCCGGACTCCGGCTCGCCCAATCGGCGCTCAGCGCCGCCCGCGCGGGGATGACCGTGACAGGTCAGAACATCGCGAACCAGACCACGCCGGGATACACGCGGCAGCGGGTCGACCAGACGTCGATCGTGGCGCCCGGACAGACAGGACTGTGGCCGTCGGGTCTCGCCGTCGGCGGGGGAGTGGGCGTCACCGGCATCGCCAGGCTCGGAGACGACATCCTCGACGCCAGAGTGCGTGACGCCCTCGCGACCTCCGGGTTCTGGGTGGCGCGAGCCACCGCCGCGAGCCAGGCCGAGGACGTCCTCGCCGAGCCCACCAAGGACGGGCTCGCGGCGAACCTCGACCGTTTCTGGGCAGGATGGTCCGATCTCGCCAACACCCCCGACACCGCGGCGGCACAGGTCGTGCTCACGAATGCCGGCGTGCTCATCGGTCAGATCGCCGCAGGCTACGGCACGATCGCCTCGCAGTGGCGCGACCTGCGCGGTCAGGTCGACAGCCAGATCGCCGACGTGAACGCGGTCGCCGGTCAGGTCGCCGCGCTGAACGGACAGATCCGCGAGGCTCTGCAGTCCGGACGCAACGCGAACGAGCTGATGGATCAGCGCACGGTGCTCGCGCAGCAGCTGTCCACGGCGGTCGGAGCGACGGGCATCGTCGAGGCCGACGGCACTCTGACCCTGCGCGTCGACGGGAACGCTCTCGTCTCCGGCGACAGCAGCAGGTCGCTGGTGGCTTCAGGTCCTCGTGACGTGGCCGACGGCGGACGGGTGGGCATCGCGTGGGCGGACCGCCCCGGCGTGCCGGTGACGGTCACCGGCGGACTCGTCGGTGGGACGATCAGTGCGCTGGCGCCCGCGGCAGACGGGGGAACGCTGGCAGGCGTCGCCGCCGCGTACAACCGCACGGCGACCGCCCTGGCGACCGCCGTCAACGACGTCCACCGCACCGGTGTCACGTCGGCCGGCGCACCCGGGGGCGACTTCTTCGCGCTGTCGGCGACGGGCCCCGCGGCCCTCGGCCTGCGCGTGGTGCCCGTCGGGCTCGCCGACCTCGCACTCGCGGCACCGGGTGCCGGGGCGAAGGACACGACCGTCGCCGACCGCATCGGCGCTCTGGCGACGTCGACGACCGGACCGAGCGCGACGTGGTCGAGCTTCGTCACCGGATTCGCCGTGAGCGTCGCCGGTGATCTGCAGCGCGCCGACATCGCCGACATGGGAGCTGTCGCCGCGGTCACCGCGCAGCAGTCGAACGCGTCGGTCGACGGCGACGAGGAGACGATCAACCTCCTGACCTACCAGACGGCCTACCAGGCGGCGGCCCGCGTGCTGACGGCCGTGGACGAGGCGCTGGACATCCTGATCAACCGCACCGGCCTCGTCGGCCGCTGACTCTGGGGAGAGTGACATGATCGGTCGCATCACGAGCAGCACCATGACGCAGCAGTCGCTGCGCACGCTGCAGACCAACCTCGCCGACCGCGATCGGCTGCAGAATCAGGCCGCCTCGCAGCGCGCCTTCCGGACTCCCAGCGAGGACCCGGCCGCCGCCGCCACGACGCTCGGCGTGCACGGCGATCAATCGCGGGTGGCGCAGTACTCCCGCAATCTGAGCGACGGGATGGCGTGGGTCACCACGGTGGACACGGCCCTCGGCGCGAGCGTCGATCTGCTCAACCGCGCCAGGGACCTCACCGCTCAGGGGGCGAACTCCGGCGCGCTCAGTCCGGCTGCCCGCGAGTCGATCGCGCAGGAGCTCGAATCGATCAGCGCCGAGCTGCTGGCGAAGGCGAACACCACCGTTCTCGGTCGCAGCGTCTTCGCCGGGACGAGCGACGCGGGAGCGGCCTTCGACCCGGGGACGTTCACCTTCAACGGAAGTCCGGGAGACGGCGTGCGCAGGCGGATCAGCGACAACGAGACGGTGCGTGTCGACGCCGACGGCGCGCAGGCCTTCGGGGACGGCGCGAACAGCGTGTTCGCGATGCTCGGCGACATCGCCGCGGAGCTCCGGAGCGGGGCGGAGGTCGGACCACGACTCGCGGACATCGACGCGCGACTCGACGGTCTCGTCGCCGCCCGAGGGGCGACGGGCGCCCGGCAGGTGCAGCTGGAGCGTGCGGCGTCGCAGAACCTGTCGACGTCCATCGACCTCGAGGCTCGCCGTGCCGAGGTCGAGAACGTCGACAGTCTCGAGGTTCTGGTGCGACTGCAGTCGGCCGAGCTCGTCTTCCAATCCGCGCTGCAGGTGACCGCCCGGTCGCTGCAGACCAACCTGCTGGAGTTCCTGCGATGACCGCTGCCGCCACCCCCGCCCCCGCTGCTGCCGTCGAGACGACCAGCGCGGTGGAGTTCGTCTCGCCGATGCCCGGGCTCGCCCCGCATACCGCGTTCACCCTGGCCCGGATCGGAGAGGGGAGCGGGCTCTATGCGCTCAGGGCCGCCGACGCCGATGTGCGGCTGTTCCTGCTCGATCCGCGCACCGGCTCCTATGGGTACGCCCCGAGCATCCCCGCGGATGCCCGCGCGCTGATCGGAGCCGCCGACGATGCCGAGGTCGCGCTCTTCGTGATCGCGAATCCCTCGTCCGAGGGCATCCGCGTCAACCTCAAGGCGCCCGTCCTCATCCATCTCGACACCGGTCGCGCGACCCAGATCATCCTCGACGACCCCGCGTATCCGGTGCGCGCACTGCTCGCTCCCTGACGCCGCCCGCCGCGCTTGCGCGGAATATTTGCGAATTCACCGCATATACCAAGGAACATCGTCTACGCTCTGAGTGCACAGGCTGGGGTACTGGCAGATCCAGGGGACGGCGCAGAAGAGTGGGGCCTGGGCGTTCCGTGGATGGCTGGTAGGGGTACAGCGCACATCGCTCGGTGACGAGCGACATTCGATGGGACGGATGAAGACATGAGCACATCAAGGACGCTCGAGACGAACAGGGTCAGCAAGCGGGAGTTCGTGCAGAGGTTCGCGCGACGTGGGGGCATCTCGGTTCCGGCCGCGCAGACCGCCTACAACGCGATGATCGACGAACTGCTCGACCTCGTGGGCCGCGGGAACACGGTCACGCTCACCAACTTCGGCAAGTTCTATCCGCAGACGCACAAGGGGCACCGCGTGCAGTTCGCGAAGGGTGAGGGCGACGCCGAGGTCAACGACTACACGGTCCTGAAGTTCTCCGCGACGCGTGAGGTGAACCGGCGTGTCAAAGTGAACGACTAGTCATCGTTATCTGAACGTAAACGAGAATCCCCGACGGTTTCGGCCTCCGGGGTTTTTTCGTGCCTCCGCGGACGTAGCATGTAGTCAGAAACGAAGTCCTGACCTCTGGGGAGTGGTCGTGCTGTGAGTCATCGGGGAGGACTCGCCCCTACGGTGGAAGAGACGGAACCCCCATGACGATGCGTGCGCGTAATCAGCTCGTGGTCGATCACCTGCACATCGTCGGTGCGGCGACGGCCCGCATCGCCGCTCGCCTCACTCAGGTCTCCCGAGAGGATCTCGCCGCGGCCGGAGCTTTCGCACTGGTGCGGGCCGCGGAGAAGTTCGATGCCGGTCTCGGCGTCCCCTTCGGAGCGTTCGCCCGCGGCCGGGTCGACTGGGCGCTGAAGGACGAGCTGAGGGCCATGGACTGGGCACCGCGCGCCGTACGCGCGCGCGCCAAGGAGACCACCAGGGTGCGGCAGGCTCTCGCCGCCGCGCTGGGTCGGATGCCATCGGTCGTCGAGATCGCCGCGGCGATGGGCGTGGCCACGGACGACGTCAGAGAGGGGCTCGCCGACGCGGAGCTGATGCTCACCAGCCTCGATGCGCCGAACGCGCCCGAGATCGTCTGGACGGGGTACCTGCCGGAGGAGCTCGCGATCGCCGCGGAGCGAGACGAGTTCCTGCGGCGCGCCGTCGACGCGCTGCCCGAGCGCAAACGGCTGATCGTGCGGGCGGTGTACTTCGAGGATCGCACGGTCACCGAGATCGCCCACGAGCTGGGGGTCTCGCATGCGGCCGTCTCGCAGCAGCGAGCGGCGGCGGTGCGGATGCTCAAGGACGCACTCGAACGGCATGACGCCGATACGCCGCGCGACGACGCCCACCCGCCACGGCCCGACACCGATGCATCTCGGCACGAGGCGCAGACCGCGTCGCGCTCGTCCACATCGACCTGTGACGCCTACGTCGACCGGGTCGTCGCGGGCGGACGGCGATTCACCCGCGCAGTGGTGTCACACGCCGTCAGCGCCTGAAGGTCGCCGCCGCCCGGCATCCGGGTCAGACGACCGTCAGAAACCGAACCCGTAGGCCGGCTGCCCCACGAGGATCAGCGCCACCGTCGTCGGGTACACCTCGGGCTGCTCGTCCTCGTCGTCGATCAGCTCGAGCTTGTGGATGGGCACGAAGATGCCGCCGTCCGCCTCGAAGAGGAGGTCCCGCGGCACGAAGGTCGCGAAGATCGAGCGGTTCGCGTTGCGGAGCTCGAACGTGCGTGCGACGTCGCCGCGTTCGAAGAGGTTCATCTCGACCTCCTCCGCCCACACCTTGCCGTCGGGGAACCTGGCCTCGATGCGGTACGTGCTCGGCTCCACCGCCTTGATGTTGAGGTCCTCCACGATCTCGGCGAAGAGCGTGTCCGGCTGGTCGAGTTCGAAGGCGATCGCCCGCAGGTGGTCGTAGTTCAACCGGGCCCGTCGCGAGAAGAGCGCGACGTTCTCGATCTCGTCGCGGTGGGCCCGCGGCGCCTGGTCGATCAGGTACTGGCGCACCTCGTCGGGGCCCGGGTACTCGAACCGCATGTGGTAGTGGAATCGGCCGGGGCGATTGACGATGTAGGTGCTGACGTCGGCGATGTCGTTCACCGTGACGCAGTAGAGACGCTTGACCGAGGAGAGCCCGTCGAACAGGGGCAGGAACTGATTCTGACGGTTGGTGCCGTCGGCGGATCCGCGACGGCCTGCGGGGAAGGTCTTCTCGAACTCGTCGAAGATGATGAGGCACTCGTCCAGGCTCTCCAAGAACTCGACGATGCCGTCGTTGTCCTCCGAGACGATGACCACCGGCAGGCAGAGCTCTCTGGCCTCTTCGGCGACCATGCGCAGGAACAGTGTCTTGCCGATCCCCTTGTCGCCCGAGAGCATCACGCCGAGACTGCGGTCGCTGAGCGCGTAGGAGCGGAAGATCTTGTCGACCTTCCTGTCGCGGCCTCCGTACACCCGCTCGGTGCCGACGGTGAGGTCGTCGATCTTGATCAGGCTGAATCCCTCTTTCGAGGTGAAGTGCACCCGGTAGGTGCCGAGGGGGAACTCCAGGTGCGTGCGGACGGCGTCGTCGTAGACGCGCACGTGCCCACCCGTCTCGATGTAGGTGCTGGTCACAGTCCTCCTCCTTCGCTCCCCGTTGTGTATATCGGTTGGGATCGACGGACCGTAAGGCGATCGGGAGAGCAGTTTCCGCAGTAGCCTGTTCGCACGACGGGCGTGGGGACGCTCGGGTCAGGGGAACCGGGGCATGGGTGTACACGAGCGGGGCGAGCAGCCGATCGTCGGCGGGATCATCGTGGTCGTCGAGGCGGCACCGCAGGGGCTGATGCAGTACACGCTGGACCCCGAGGCGCGCACGCCGATCTGGCAGGCCGTGATCATCGCGCATGACGACGCCGTGATCGCCTCGGCGACGACGCCGGAGCAGACGGCCGATCTGCTCGTGCGCGGCAGCATCGAGTGCATCCGACGGAGCATCCCCAGCCTCACGGTCGACGGGCTGACGATGCGGCCGGAGGTGGGGCCGAACGACAACGCGCAGATCGTCGCGGCGGGTGAGGCCCGCTTCCTCCGTTCGGAGTGGGATGCCGTCGCCGAGCGGCCCGACTCCTTCCCTCAGACGAGGTAGGCGTCGACGAGGAGCGACCCGCGGATCTCGCGGAGCTCGTCCACGATCCGGTCGACGCCCCGCCGGCCGATGCCGGACATCGGCAGATCGTGCGGTCCGATCGGCTCCAGAGCTCCCGTGCGGATGCGGATGACCTCCCAGCCCGCAGCCCGGAGCGCGCGGTCCTTGCGCTCGTCGGCCTCCTGTCGTCGTCCGACGTGCTCGAGCCCGTGACGCCCGACCGTGTCGTACTCGATGGCGACTCGCAGCTCGGGCAGGAGGATGTCGGGCCACACCTCGGTGTGGCGGAAGAACGGGCGCGATACCTTCACCGCGTTGACGTCGGCGGCGAACGTGAGTCGGGCGTGCAGTGCGGCTCTGAGCTTCTCTTCGGATGCCGACGCCGGCGTCGGCGCGCACACGCTCGCGAACGCCTCGCCGGTCGGGAGGTCGGGTGTCTTGCCGCACAGCGTCGACGGCGTGCGGGCACGGCGCGGAATCGCGCGCGCCTCGCCGAGGATCACCGGCTGCGGGCGCGCGAGCGACGAACACTCCGGACACCATGCGGACTGGCGACGCACCCGCCCCGGCCGCTCGCGCTGCTCGGTCGGGGTCGCGGCGAAGCGGTGCCCGGCCCGGCACTCCCAGCACAGCAGCACGTCGGCGGCCAGAGGCACCTGCGAGAGCGCGATGCCGTGGTTGAGCTCCGGATGGTACTGGCGGATGAGCTCCGGGTAGGCGGCCCACCCGGCGCGGTAGGTTCCCTTCTCGTAGGGCACGTCGAGTCCGCGCGAGAACTGACGTCTCGCCCACCACGTCGGCACGGAGTCAGGCACGCTCGGAACCTACGCGGGGGCGCCGACATCGCCGAAGGGGAGCCGACGTGACAGAATCTCGGGGACGGCCGTCGACGGCAGTCGGACAGGGGAGCTCGCATGGCGCAGCGCATCGTGATCAGCGGAGCATCGGGCCTGATCGGCACGGTGCTCGCGTCGTCGCTGAGAGCCGACGGCATCGACGTGACGACGCTGGTGCGGCGCCCGCCCCGGGTGCCCACCGAGGTGCAGTGGGCGCCGGGCGAGCGGGAGCTCGATCCCGATGTGCTCGACGGAGCGGATGCCGTGGTCGCGCTCGGCGGCGCCAGCGTCGGTCGGCTTCCCTGGACGCGGGGCTACCGGCGGGAACTCGTCGAGTCCCGGCTGACGACGACGCGCACGATCGCGACGGCGGTGCGCGCGCTCAGAGACGCGGCTCCGGCGTTCGTCTCGGCATCCGCGGTCGGATACTACGGCTCCGCGCCCGGTGAGACGCTGACCGAGGACTCGCTTGCCGGCGACACCTTCCTCGCTCAGCTCTGCGTCCGCTGGGAACAGGAGGCGCGGCGGGCGGGGGAGCATACGAGGGTGTCGCTGCTGCGCACGGCACCGATCATCCACCGCCGAGGGGTGCTGAAGCCGCTGATCCAGCTCACCCGGTTCGGACTCGCGGGTCCGATCGGTCCCGGTCGTCAGATCTGGCCCTGGATCTCGCTCGACGACGAGGTCCGCGGCATCCGTCACGTGATCGACGCGGGCCTCGAAGGTCCCGTGAACTTCACCGGACCCACGCCGGCCTCGGCGAACGACATCGGCCGGGCGCTGGCCGAGAAGATGCACAGGCCGTTCTGGGTGCCGGCTCCCTCCTTCGCGCTGCGGCTGGCGCTGAGTACGGAGGCCGCCGACTCGCTGCTGCTCTCCGATGCCGACGTGCGTCCGACGGCGCTGGAGGCGTCGGGGTTCGAGTTCACGCACCGCACGGCGCGGCAGGCGGTCGACTCCGCGCTCTGAGGGGCGCGACGCTCGTTCAGACCTGTCGGGAGACTCAGACCTGTCGGGAGACGGGCGAGGCCGGGATCCAGCAGGTGACGCGGTTGCGATAGGCGACGAATTCGGCGCCGAACCGCTGCTCGAGGTCGGCCTCCTCGAGCGGACGGACGAGGGTGTTCCACAGCAGCGAGCCGACGAGCGAGTATGCCACGACCATCCATGATCCCAGCAGCATCCCGACGGCGACTCCCTGCGCGATCCCGGCGACGGCCATGGGGTTGCGCACGTACCGGTAGGGGCCGGTGATGACCAGCCGTCGAGCCATCTGCGACGGCAGCGGCGTCCCCTCGCCGTCGACCGACATCGACACCGCCGACCACACCCCGAGCGCTGTCGCCACGACGAGCAGTACGCCGCCCGCGATGTGCACCGCAGGGGGAGCGTCGATGCGCAGGCCCCACCGTGCTTCGACCACTGCCGCGATGAGGGGGACGACGATGAGGAAGGTCCCCCAGAACGCCAGAGTCTGCTGACCGGTGCGTGCCAGCAGTCCACGGGTGCCGACGCGGTCGGCGGGGCGGAATGCGAAGGGACCGGTCACGATCCATTCGACCGGTGCGCGCCCGCACAGGACGACGATCGCCGCGGCGACGCTGGCACCGGCGGCGATCGCCATGAGCAGGGCGCCCCAGCCGGCGAGTGTGGTCGCCGTCGCATAGACGGCCATCCCGAGGGCGACGAGCGCCGTCCACGGCGTGACCACCCACAGGGCCCCGCGCACGCCGGCTGCGGCCAGTGCCGAGCCGCCGACGAAGAGCGGGATGTCGAACGCCGCGATGACCGGGGCGGGGAGGCCGCCGAGCGTGGCGTCGCGCACCTCTGCGGACAAGGCGACGGCCACCCACCACATCGCACCGCACAGCGCCTGGACGGCAAAGTACACCCGTGCCGTGATCGGAGTGATGCGGATCCCAGCGATGACGGGCATGCCCGCCAGTCTATGAGCGTGCGGCTCAGGACTCCTCGTGGGTCGCCGGGTCGGCATCGAACAGGCGGCCGTCCGCGCGTCCGAGAGCGGTGATCGCGGCGACCTCGTCGGCGGTGAGCGATACCGCGCCCGCCTCGAGGTTCGCCTGCTGGTGGGCGAGCGACGAGGCCTTAGGGATCGCCACCGTCTCGCGTGCCACATGCCAGGCGAGCACTGTCTGCGCGGGGGAGATCCCGTGCGCCGCGGCGACCTCGCCGATGACCCGCTCCTGCAGGAGGTCCTTCGCGCGTCCCAAAGGACTCCAGGCCTCGGTGAGGATCCCGTGCTGGCGGTGGTACGCCAGCTGCTCGTCCTGAGGGAAGTACGGGTGCACCTCGATCTGATTGACGACCGGCCGCACGCCGGTCTCTTGCTCGATGCGCTCGAGGTGCTCCGGCAGGAAGTTCGACACGCCGATCTGTCGCACCGTCCCTCGCTGCTGGGCCTCGACCAGTGCCTCCCACGCCTGCAGGTATTCGTCCTGTCGGGGGTTGGGCCAATGGATGAGGTGCAGATCGATGGCGTCGACGCCCAGTCGCGAGCGACTCTCCTCGATGCTGGTGCGTGCCTTCTCGCGGCGGTGGTGTCTGCCGGGGAGCTTCGTCGTCACGATGAGCTCCGACGCCTCGAGGCCGGATGCGCGGACACCGCGGCCGACAGACCCTTCGTTCTCGTAGTTGAAGGCCGAGTCGATCAGGCGGTACCCCGCGCCGATCGCGCCGGCGACGGCCTCCGCTCCGGCGTCGCCGTCGAGGGCGTAGGTGCCGAGACCGAGGGCGGGGAGGGCGAAGCCGTTGTGTGCGGTGAAGTGCGCGAGTGCCGTCATGCCGCCAGCGTACGCTGGAGCGATGACCCCGGCGGAGAGCATGGCGCGTGAAGCCCGCATCCCCGATGATGCCGCCCGATGCCCCTGCGGATCGGGCGACGTGTTCGGCGGATGCTGTGGGCCCCTGCTCCGCGGTGCCGCCGCCCCCACGGCGGAGCGGCTGATGCGTTCGCGGTACACGGCGTTCGCGCTGCACGACGCCGAGTATCTCCGAGCCAGCTGGCATCCGTCGACGAGGCCGGCGGAGCTGGATCTCGATCCCGCCCTCGTCTGGCGTCGTCTGCTGATCGTCGATCATGTCGCGGGTGGACCCTTCGACCGCGAGGGGGTCGTCGAGTTCGAGGCGTTCTGGCGAGAGGGCGACGAGCGCGGGTCGTTGCGGGAGCGCAGCCGTTTCGTCCGCGACGACGGACGCTGGCTGTACCTCGACGGTCGGATCGGGTGATGAGCCGCTCCGTCAGCGACTAGATTTGAGAGTGTGAACGCGAGCCCCGAACACCAGCGCATCCTTCTCGACGTCGCCGATCTCGACCGGCGCATCGCGCAGGCGGAGCGCGCGCGGACCAAGCCCTCCCAGGCCGCTCGGATCGCCGAGCTCGTCGCGATCCGCCAGGAGCAGCTGCGTGAGCTGACCGCGCTGACCGGCACCCGCGACGATGTGCGCACGGAGCTCACCCGTCTGGAGTCCGATGTGAAGCTCGTCGAGCAGCGCCGTGCTCGCGATGCCGACCGTCTCGCCACATCGACCAACCCCAAGGACGCGCAGGCGCTCGAGCACGAGATCGCCAGCCTCACCCGGCGCCAGAGCGACCTCGAGGACATCGAGCTCGATGTCATGGGCCGTGTCGAGGATGCGGATGCCGCGGTCGCCGCGCAGCAGGCGCTGCTCGCCACGACCACGGCGGAGGGCACGGCGCTCACCGCGCAGGCGAAGGCCGACGTGCAGGCGGCGACGGATCTCGCCGCCCAGTTGGCGCGTGACCGCGACGCCGTGACGGCGGCGGTGCCCGCTCCGCTCCTCGCGGAGTACACCCGCAGGGCCTCGAACAGTGCGGGGGCCGCGCTGCTCATCCGCGGCACCTGCGAGGGATGCCGCATCCTGCTCCCCGGCACCGATCTGAACGACATCCGCAATGCGCCGGACGACCTCGTCGTGTCGTGCCCCGAGTGCGGCTGCATCCTGGTGCGCACCGAGGAGACCGGGCTGTGAGCATCGCGCCGCGCGCACGTCGACGGTGAGCTCGCGGCAGCCGATCGAACGCCGGATCGCCCTGGTCGCGCTCGGCTCCGACGGTGGGGCGACCCGCTACGCCGCGATGGAACTCGACGCCGACGACGCCGAAACCGGCCGCACCGTCCTGACCGGTGCGGAGATGCCCGACTGGGTCGCGCGGCAGGAGCGCGACGCCCGACCTCGATGGGTGATCCGCAGCGCGCGCGAGATCTACCCGATCCTCCTGGCGGCCGGCGTGCAGATCGGCCGTTCGCACGATCTGCTGCTGTGCCATGCGATCCTCCGCGACACGGACACGGTGGCCCGGCCCCTGGCGCCGTCTCCGGCCTGGCTGCGCCGAGACCCCGTCGATGAGGCGCCGGCCCTGTTCGACCTCGCCGACGGCGGCGATGTCGACGATCCCGTGGCGGATCTGCTGGATCAATACCGGGAGCAGCGTCGCGTCCTGCGCGCGGGAAAGGACGGGAGGCTGACGCTGCTGGCCTCCGCCGAATCGGCCGGCGGGTTGATCGCCGAGGAGATGCGCGTCGCCGGTCTGCCGTGGAACGAGGCCGCGCATAACGAGATCCTCACCGAGGTCCTCGGCGCACGCCCGGCCGGTGGCGGGCTCCCGAGCCGCATGGTCGCGCAGGGGGAGCGCATCCGCTCGATCCTCGGCGACGCGACTCTGAACCTCGAGAGCCAGCCGAAGCTGCTCAGGGCGCTGCACCGGGTGGGAGTGCAGGTCGAGTCCACCGGACGGTGGGAGCTCGCGCAGCACGACCACGCCGTCGTCGAGCCGCTGCTCGCCTACAAGAAGCTCTCGCGTCTGCTGAGCGCCAACGGATGGGCGTGGCTGGCCGAGTGGGTGCACGAGGGGCGATTCCGTCCGATCTACATCACCGGCGGCGTCGTCACGGGCCGCTGGGCGTCGGCCGGCGGGGGAGCGCTCCAGCTGCCCAGAAACCTGCGTGCGGCGGTCCGGGCGGACGAGGGATGGACGCTGGTCGTCGCGGATGTCGCGCAGCTCGAGCCCCGGATGCTGGCCGCGATGGCCGGCGATCGGGCGATGGCCCGAGCTGCACAGGGGAAGGACCTCTACGCCGGCGTCGTCGATTCGGGGGCGGTGGCGACGCGAGAAGAGGCGAAGTACGCCGTGCTCGGTGCGATGTACGGCGCCACGACGGGGGACAGCGGGCGGTTGGTGCCGCGACTGCGCAAGGTGTATCCGCGGGCAATGGCGCACGTCGACAAGGCCGCGCGGATCGGCGAGGACGGGGGAGTCGTCTCGACCTGGCTCGGACGGTCGTCCCCGCGCCCCTCGACCGAGTGGGAGGGCATGCAGGCGCGAGCGACGGATGCCGATGCCGACCCGACCGATGTCGCCCTGGCGCGTCGCCGTGCGAGGGATTGGGGCAGGTTCACGCGCAACTTCGTCGTTCAGGGCACGGCCGCCGAGTGGTCGCTGATCTGGCTGGCGGAGATCAGACACCGACTGCTGAGGCTCCCCGAGGCGCAGCGGCATGCACCGGCATCCGGGGTCTTCGGGTCGCGCGCGCATCTCGCGTTCTTCCTGCACGACGAAGTGATCCTCCATGTTCCGCAGGAGCAGGCGGAGGCGGCCGCCGACGCGGTGCGGGAGGCCGCCGACGTCGCCACCCGACGGATGTTCGGAGGGTTCCCGATCGAGGTGCCGCTCGACCTGCGCATCGCGGAGTCGGCGGAGAAGTAGCGCGGCCTGGTCGTAGACTGGAGCTGCGAATGGGTCGACTGGACGGCCGCGTGGCGGGTAACCGCACCGAGGAACGTCCGGGCTCCTCAGGGCAGGACGGTGGGTAACGCCCACCCGGAGCAATCCGCGAGAAAGTGCCACAGAGAGCAGACCGCCCCGCAAGGGGTAAGGGTGAAAGGGTGGTGTAAGAGACCACCGGGGGCCATGGTGACATGGCCCGCCAGGTAAACCTCGTCCGGAGCAAGGTCAGACAGAGGATGTTGACGCGGCTCGCCGAGTCCTCGGGTAGACCGCTAGAGTGCCACGGCAACGTGTCGCCGAGAGAGATGGCCGTCGAAGGGGCGAAGAACCCCGGAACAGAACCCGGCGTACAGGTCGGCCCATTCGCATCATCCGGCCGGATTCGACAGCGGAGTGACGGATCCTCTGCGCGTCCGAAGATCCGAGACGACATTCCGGAGGTCCGAGGAGACTTCCCTCGGAATGCGATCCGGCCCGGACACTGGGGGGTCCGGGCCGGATCTCTGTAAACGATGTGTCCGACGACGGTCTGGGGAACCGTGCGCTGTGCGATGTCGGAAGGATCGTTCCCGCACCCGAATGGGGGATCGGGTTGCTTACTGGGAACGTTACTAGGTTATCTACCTAAAAGGAAGTCAGAAAAAATACGGCACCCGATGCGAACCGGTCGCGACGATGACGCCTGGGCTCCTGCCCGGGGTGCGGATCAGTCGCCGGCGAGCGACGCCGCGCCGATGATGCCCGAGTTGTTGCGGTGGATCGCCGGGACGATCGGGGTCTTGAGATCGAGCAGCGGCAGGAAGTCCCCGGCGTTCTTCGAGACGCCGCCGCCGACCACGAACAGGTCGGGGCTGAAGAGGAATTCGATGTGCGAGTAGAAGGCCTGCAGACGCTCGGCCCACTCCGACCAGCTGAGCCCCTCGCGCTCCCGCGCCGACGTCGCGGCGAAGGTCTCGACCGACTCGTACTCGCGGAAGTTCAGGTGTCCGAGCTCGGTGTTGGGGAGCAGCACGCCGTCGTTCAGGAACGCGGAGCCGATGCCGGTGCCGAGCGTGGTCAGCAGGGTGAAGCCGCGCACGTCACGGGCAGCACCGTGACGTGCCTCTGCGACGCCCGCGGCATCCGCATCGTTCACGAAGACGATGTTGCGGCCGAGTCCGTCGCGGAAGAACTTCTCGGCGTCGAAGTCGATCCATTCCTTCGACACGTTGGCGGCGGAGAGCGTCTTGCCGCGCTTCACGATCGCGGGGAACGCCACGCCCAGCGGGAGCGACGCGTCCTTCACGTCGAGAGTCTTCAGCACGGTCTGCACCGCCTGGAGCACATCCTGCGGAGATGCGCCTGCGGGGGTGGGGACCCTCACCCGGTCCGATGCCATGGTGCCGTGCTCGAGGTCGACCAGACCCGCCTTGATTCCCGTGCCGCCGATGTCGACGCCGATCGCTTTTGCCATGGTCGATAGCTTAGCGACCGCCGCCAGCGCCAGTAGGATCGATGACACACGTATGAAGGGGAACGGCCATGTCGAACGGCGATGAGAAGTACTGGTACAACCTGGAGACCCGTCAGGTCGAGTTCGGCATGATCTCGGCGTCCGCCGACCGTGTCGGTCCCTTCGACACCGAGGCCGAGGCCGCGCACGCGCCCGAGAAGCTGCAGGAGCGCTCCCGCGCCTGGGCCGACGAGGAGGCCGCCGAGAACGGCTGGGACTCCGGTACCGGCACGGGCGCCGAGTGACGATGGACAAGCAGAGGGATTTCGTCCTCCGGACGATCGAAGAGCGCGGCGTCAAGTTCGTGCGACTGTGGTTCACCGATGTGATCGGAACGCTGAAGTCGGTCGCGATCGCTCCGGCCGAGGTCGAAGGCGCATTCGCCGAGGGGATCGGCTTCGACGGCTCGGCCATCGAGGGGCTGACTCGCAGCTACGAGTCGGACCTGCTCGCCCAGCCCGACCCGACCACCTTCCAGACGCTGCCGTGGCGCGGCGAGATCGACCCCACGGCGCGCATGTTCTGCGACATCACGACGCCCGACGGACGCCCCGCCGTCTCCGACCCGCGGCACGTGCTCAAGCGCACGCTCGCGAAGGCCGCCGACGCCGGATTCACCTTCTACACGCATCCCGAGATCGAGTTCTACCTGCTCAAGTCGTCGTCGTTCGGCCCTGAGGGTCCCGTCCCGGTCGACTCGGCCGGATACTTCGACAACGTCCCCGGCGGCACCGCACACGACTTCCGTCGGCGGTCTGTGCGCATGCTCGAAGACCTCGGCATCTCGGTCGAGTTCAGCCACCACGAGGGCGGGCCCGGGCAGAACGAGATCGATCTGCGGTACGCGGATGCTCTGACGATGGCCGACAACGTGATGACGTTCCGCACGGTCATCAAAGAGGTCGCGATCGAGCAGGGCGTGTACGCCACGTTCATGCCCAAGCCGTTGAGCGGCCACCCCGGAAGCGGCATGCACACGCACATGTCGCTGTTCGAGGGCGAGCGCAACGCCTTCTACGAGGAGGGCGCGAAGTACCAGCTGTCGAAGACCGGTCGGCACTTCATCGCCGGCCTCCTGCGCCACGCCAACGAGATGGCGGCCGTGACCAACCAGTTCGTCAACTCGTACAAGCGTCTGTGGGGCGGTGACGAAGCGCCCAGCTTCGTCACGTGGGGCCACAACAACCGTTCGGCTCTCGTGCGCGTGCCGATGTACAAGCCGAACAAGGGTGGATCGTCTCGCGTGGAGTACCGCGCGCTCGACTCGGCGGCGAACCCGTACCTCGCGTACGCGCTCATGCTCGCGGCGGGTCTCAAGGGCATCGAGGAGGAGTACGAGCTCCCTCCCGAGGCCGAGGACAACGTCTGGTCCCTCAGCGATGCGGAACGACGCGCTCTGGGCTATGCGGCGTTGCCTGCGAGCCTCGACCACGCGCTCGAGTACATGGAGAGCTCCGAGCTCGTCGCCGAGACCCTGGGCGAGTCCGTGTTCAACTATGTACTCCTCAACAAGCGCAAGGAGTGGGAGGCCTACCGCGGCCAGGTGACCCCGCTGGAGCTGAAGAACAACCTCGAGCTGCTCTGAGCGTCGCGCATGGCCCGTTCGGACGACTCCGTCTCCCTGTCCGCGCTGGCACGGCTCGGCTTCGCCGAGCTCAGTGAGGCGGCGGCCAATCTCGCGGAGCTCGCCGAGCTGCTCGGTCTGGAGAGATCGATGCTGCTCGGCGAGGCCGACGGGGCGGATCCCGACTCCGCGGTGGAGGGGATGCTCCGCGTCGCGCGTCGCGATCCGTCGGCCATCGCCGGGCTGTTCGCCGATCCGCGGGCACGGCGACGCCTCTGGCGTGTCTTCGGTGCCTCGCAGGGGTTCGCCGACTTCTTCCTGCGGCATCCCGGCGAGATCGCGGTGCTGGGCGAGGCAGCGGCGGAACTCCCGACGGCCCAGCAGCTGCGCGAGCGGATGCTGGACGCCGTCGGCGCGGTCGACGGATTCGCCGCGTCCGGCGATGACGACGCCGTGGTCACCCTGCGCGTCGCCTACCGCCGCAATCTCGCGGCGATCGCGGCGATCGACCTCACCGTGCACAACCCGGTGCGCATCGTGGGTGATGTCAGCGCCTCCCTCGCCGACATCGCGGGCGCGGCACTCGAGGCGTCGTTGGCGATCGCCCGGCGCCGTCTCGCCGACTCGCTGACCCCCGAGCAGGTCGCCGCCACGCAGCTCGCGATCATCGGCATGGGCAAGGCCGGTGCCAGAGAGCTCAACTACGTCAGCGATGTCGACGTGATCTTCGTCGGCGGCACCGCCGACGAAGAGGTGGTGTCGGAGGCCCGGGCGATCGACATCGCGACGCGGCTCGCGCGCGAGACGATGCGCGGTCTCAGCGGCATCGAGGTCGAACCGCCGCTGTGGGAGGTCGATGCGGCGCTGCGGCCGGAGGGCAAGCAGGGCGCGCTCGTGCGGTCGCTGGCCTCGCACCTGGCGTACTACGACCGCTGGGCGAAGAGCTGGGAGTTCCAGGCGCTGTTGAAGGCGCGTCCGTTGGCGGGCGATCCTGAGCTCGGCGAGGCGTACGTCGCCGGCGTGCAGCCGAAGATCTTCTCCAGCGCGGCGAGGGAGAACTTCGTCGACAGCGTGCAGCGCATGCGCGAGCGCGTGATGGAGCACATCGACCCCGAGGACGCGCCGTATCAGCTGAAGCTGGGCGCGGGAGGTCTTCGCGACATCGAGTTCACGGTGCAGCTGCTGCAGCTGGTGCACGGCCTCACCGACCCGCGGCTGCGCACGAGGGGGACGCTGGAGTCCCTCGACGCACTGGTCGAGGGGGGCTACATCGGACGCGCCGAGGCGGCGTCGTTCGCCGACGACTACTGCATCCTCCGACTGATGGAGCACCGCCTGCAGCTGCGGGAGCTGAGCCGTACCCACCTGATGCCGCGCACCCCCGCAGGGTTGCGGGTGCTCGCGCGCAGCACGGGACTGGGGGAGTCGGGCGAGGCGATCTGGGCACGATGGGAGGGCGTTCGCCGCGAGGTCCGCGACATCCACACCCGCCTGTTCTACCGACCGCTGCTGAGCGCCGTCGCCTCGCTCCCCGAGGAGGAGCGCACGCTGTCGACCGCACAGGCGCACGACAGGCTGATGGCGATCGGCTTCCGTGACCCCGCGGGCGCGCTCCGACACATCGGCGCCCTGACCACCGGCCTCAGCCGCAAGGCGACGATCCAGCGACACCTCATGCCGGTGATGGTGCGCTGGTTCGCCGACGGCAGCGACCCCGACTACGCCCTGATCGCATTCCGCCGGATCAGCGAGCGACTGGGCGACACTCCCTGGTTCCTTCGGATGCTGCGCGACTCCTCCGGTGCGGCCGAGAGTCTCACGCGCCTCCTGTCGTCGTCGCGGTACGTGGGCGAGCTCATGGAGTGGATCCCCGAATCCGTCGCGTGGCTCGACAGCAGCGACCTCCTGCGACCGCGCAGCGGAGCGGCGATCGATGAGGAGGCGCGCGCCATCCAGACGCGCCACCGAGACATCGGCGACGCGCTGCAGGCGGTTCGGGCGCTGCGACGTCGGGAGCTTCTGCGCACCGCGATGGGCGGGGTGCTCGACGTGCTCTCGATCGAGCAGGTCGCGACATCGCTCACCGAGATCACGGATGCCACGATCCAGGCAGCTCTGCGTGCGGTGCGCCGGGAGTTCGTGACCGCGGACGACGAGTCGCTCGATTTCGCCGTCATCGGCATGGGGAGATTCGGTGGCGCGGAGCTCGGATTCGGTTCGGACGCCGACATCCTCTACGTGTACGACGCCAACGGGATCGACCCGCAGCGGGCCCAGGCGCTGGCGACGAGGATCGTCTCGGGCCTGCGCGAGCATCTGACGGATCACCGGGTGCCGCTCGATCTCGACGCCGATCTGCGCCCGGAGGGACGCAACGGTCCCGTGGTGCGCTCGATCGACGCATACGCCGAGTACTACCGCCGGTGGTCGCTCTCCTGGGAGGCGCAGGCACTGCTGCGTGCGCGCGGTGTGGCCGGCAGCGTGACGCTGATCGAGAAGTTCACGGCCCTCGCGGACAGCATCCGCTACCCCGCGCAGATCGATCTGCAGGGCACTCGCGAGATCAAGCGCATCAAGGCCAGGGTGGAGGGGGAGCGGCTGCCGCAGGGTGTGGATCCCCGGCGTCATCTCAAGCTCGGGCCCGGCACCCTGAGCGACGTCGAATGGCTCGTGCAGCTGCTGCAGCTGCAGCATGCGCACGACGTGCCCGAGCTGCGCACGACGTCGACGCTCGGAGCGCTGGACGCCGCCGTGACCGCGGGGCTCGTACCTGCGGAGTCGGCCGATCTGCTGCGCGAGGCGTGGCTGCTGTCGAGCCGCCTCCGCTCCGCCATCACGCTCTTCACGGGCAAGACCAGCGACGTGCTGCCGACCGGACCGAGGGAGCTCGATGCGATCGGCCGTCTGCTGGGCTACCCCGACCGTTCGGCGAGCGTGCTCGACGACGATTATCTCGGCGTGACGCGGCGGGCCAGAAGGGCGTTCGAGCAGCTGTTCTACGGCTAGCCTGATCCCATGACGATCTCGAAGCTCGGTGTGGTGTGGAATCCTTCTAAGCCCGGCGGCGACAAGCTGCAGGCGGCGGTGGCCGAGGTGTTCGGAGACGAGGCCGCCGGGATCACGGTGAAGTGGTGGGAGACGACTCCCGATGACCCGGGACGCGGTATGGCGGCGGAGGCGGCGAGCGAAGGCTGCGACGTGGTGATCGCCGCCGGAGGCGACGGCACGGTGCGCGCGGTCGCCGAAGGGCTGGCGGGCACGGGCGTCGCCCTGGGCATCGTGCCCCGCGGCACCGGCAATCTGCTGGCACGCAATCTCGATGTGCCCCTCAACGACATCTCCGCCGCGCTGCGCCGCGTTCTCGACAGCGAGCCGCGCAAGATCGATATGGGATGGGTGGAGCTCGACGGCGCGGAGCATGCGTTCGTCGTGATGGTCGGTTTCGGCATCGACGCGCAGATGCTCGTCGAGACGGACGACGACCTCAAGAGCCGGGCGGGCTGGTTGGCCTACGTCGAGGCGATGGGTCGCGCAGTCGCCGGCACAGAGATGATCGACATCCAGTTGACGCTCGACGACGCCGAGCCGGAGGGGCTGCGTGGGCACACCATGCTCATCGGCAACTGCGGCATGGTCCAGGGCGGCATCCGCCTGCTGCCCGACGCCCTGATCGATGATGGTCAGCTCGACATGCTGCTGGTGAGCGCCGACGGTCCACTGCAGTGGCTCGACACCGTGCGCTCCCTGGTGTGGGAGAACGGCGTGCGCCGGTTGTTCGGCGCCGTAGACCAGGCGGTCAGCACCGACTCGACCACGCATGTCGCGGCGGAGCGGATCGCGGTGACCCTCTCGTCGCCTCAGGCGTTCGAGATCGACGGGGAAGAGGTCGGCGAGGTCTCGTCGTTCTCCGTGCGGGTCGACCCCGGCGCGCTCACCGTTCGCTGAGCGTTCCCGGAGGCACGACCTTCTGGTCCTGCGTGGGGAAGACGACCTTCTGCACGATGATGATCACGCTCGCGGCCACGGGGATGGCGACGAGAGCGCCGAGGATGCCGCCGAGCGCTCCGCCCGCGACGGCGGCGATCACCACGAGGGCTCCGGGCACGGCGACGGCCTTGTTCATGATGCGCGGCGAGAGGATGTACGCCTCGACCTGCATGTAGACCAGGTAGTAGCCGATCGCGATCAGCGCGGTCACCGGGCTCTCGATGAGGCACACCAGCGAGATGATGATCGAGGCGCTCAGCGTACCCACGAGCGGGATCATCGATCCGATGAAGGCGACGAGAGCGAGCAGGGCAGGGACCGGGGCCCCGATGATGCTCAGCATGATCAGGCTCAGCACACCGTTGATCAGCGCGAGGCTGGCCTGCCCCATCACGTAGCGCCCCACGGCGCCGGAGACGTCTTCGAGCAGCCCGTGGAAGGTGTCGCGCTGGTAGGCGGGAACGAAGCGCGTGGCGACGCGCTTGATGCTCCGCAATGACGCCATGAAGTACAGCGTCAGGATCAGCACGATGGTGACCCCGGTGAATCCGCCCGCGATGCCGGCGCCGACGGCGAAGACTCCGCCGCCGATGTCGGCGAGGTTGCCCGGATCCTGCAGGAACGAGAGGATGCCGTTCGCCGCGTCCTCGAAGGTCGAACCGAACCGGCTGTTGAGATCCTTGAACCAGGCGGCTGTCTGGATGTCCTTGACCATCTGGGGGCCGTTGTCGATCAGGTTGGTGATCTGATCGACGACGATGGGGACGATCGCCAGGATGATCCCGGCGAATGCCAGTACCACCACCGAGACGACGATGGCGACCGCTGCGGGGCGGGGCAGCTTCCGCTCGATGAACGCGACGATCGGATCGAGGCCGAGAGCCAGGAAAATGGCGACGCCGATGTAGACGAGCACGGTGGCCAGCTGATTGACGATCCCGCCGAGCATCAGGGCGACGAGCACACCCAGCGCACCGAGCAGTCCGTACATGAACGGATTGATGCGGGCGATCGCGGCGGCCGCGGTCTTCGGCTGCGCAGGGGGAGTCTCGGAGGTGAAGACCCTCTTCGGCTCCGATTTGTCGTGCTTGCGGCGCATGGCGGCCCCCATCATGATCGAACAGACCACTCAGTTGACCAGTCGCCCGGGGCGAAAGCAAGCGCGACACGGCCGCGTGACACGCGGGTCGGCAGGGAGCGGGTCAGCGGCTCCTGCGCCGCGCGCGGATGTTGAGCCATTGGGAGAGGGCGAGCAGCGCCATCGCCACGACCGTGAACCAGACGGTCGGTCCCACGACGCCCGTGGCGATCAGGATGACGCACGTCAGCGCGAAGAGCACGGCGAAGACCATCAGGCCGTAGCTGATGCGGGTGCGGCGATCCGTGTCACTCATCCGACCACCCTGCCAGGTGCGCATCTCGATGTCGACCGGTGAGCGATCCATCACCGTGGCAGGGTCCATGCTCCGAGTCGACGGCGCGGTCGCACGGGGGGTGCACTGAACCCTCGACATATGTCGAGCAGCCGTCTCCTCCGCACCTTCTAGCGTGCGATCAGGGCGCCCATCAGACGGCGCGAGATCGAGGGGATCCTATGTCGACAGAGCCCGTTCCCGTCGGTCACGCGCATCCGCAGACCGACTCGTTCAGCGCGATCGGGAACGTCTTCTACTTCGTCGCCGATCTCGATGCCGCGGTCGAGTGGTACGCGGCGCGGCTGCACCGCCGGCCCACGATTCGAGGGGGAGCGCTGGTCGCATTCGAGCTGGGTGGTTCGCGTCTGACGCTGCACGCCGCGGACGAGGTGAACTCGCCGGGGCCGTCCGGGACGGTGCCGTACTGGACCGTACCCGACGTCGACGCGATCGTCGCGGACTGGACCGCCCATGGGGCACGGACTCATCGTGGACCGAAGACGGTCTTCACCGGCGAGCGGCTGTGTCAGCTTCTGGATCCGTTCGGCAATCTCTTCGCCGTTCGAGAGGAACCGTCAGACAGGGTGGACGAGCACCGATGACCGCCGCAGCCGATGCCACCGAATCCCGCCCCGTCTCCGCGTGGGCGCCCCTGGCCATTCCCGCGTTCCGGGTGCTGTGGTTCGCACAGCTGGGGAGCAACATCGGCACCTGGATGCAGACCGTCGGCGCGCAGTGGTTCCTCGTCGATGCGGCCGCCGGAGCGACTCTCATCGCCCTCGTGCAGACAGCGAGCCTCGCCCCGGCCGTGCTGTTCTCGCTGCCGGCGGGGGTGCTGGCCGATTCGCTCGACCGCCGAAAGCTGCTGATCTGGGGATCGGCGGCGAGCGCGCTGATCGCCGCCGCACTCACGGTCATCGCGTTCTTCGGTGCTCTCACACCGTGGACGATTCTCGGCTTCACCTTTCTGCTCGGGATCACCTCGACACTGACGTCACCGGCGTGGCAGGCGATCCAGCCCGAACTCGTTCCCCGTCCGCTCATCGGTGCGTCCTCGGCGCTCGGCGGAGTCACGGTGAACGGCGCCCGCGCAGTCGGACCCGCTCTGGCCGGCGTGGTCCTGTCGCTGTTCGGCGCACCGGTGGTCTTCGGCATCAACGCGCTCAGCTTCGTCGCCGCAGTCGCTGCGCTGTGGTGGTGGAGGCGTCCACCGCAGCTCGGCCTCGATGACCGCGAGCCTTTCGGGGCCGCGCTCCGAGCGGGAGTCCGGTACGTCGCATCCGCCCACCTGGTGCGTCGTATCCTGCTGAGGTCAGCCCTGTTCGCCCTTCCCGCCAGCGCTCTGTGGGCATTGCTTCCCATCACCGCCACACGGCTTGGCCTCACCTCGAGCGGATACGGGTTTCTTCTCGGCGCGGTCGGCGCCGGTGCCGTGCTGGGCATCTTCGTCCTGCCCGTCGCCAGAAAGCGATTCTCGGACAACGTGGTGATCGGGGTGAGCGCGCTGCTGTTCGCGGTCGGCACGCTCGCGGCGGCGTTCCTGCCCTTCGTCCCGATGCTGCCGCTGCTCGTTCTCGCCGGCGTCGCCTGGATCGGGACCCTCACGGTGCTCAATGCCGCACTGCAGCTGACCCTTCCCCAGTGGGTGCGATCGCGCGGGGCATCGATCTACATCCTCGTCTTCATGGGGGCGATGGCAGTGGGATCCTTCGGGTGGGGCGCTCTGGCCGGCGCGCTCAGCACGGCGACATCCCTGGCGGCGGCCGCGGCGCTGCTCGTCATCGTCGCCGTGAGCGTCGCGTGGCTGCCACTTCTGCCGGGCACCGGCACCGTCGACCGCACAGTCTCGATGTCATGGCCCACGCCCACGCTCGTTCTCGACCCGCAGTCGACCGACGGTCCTGTGCTGGTGCAGATCACCTACACCGTGGATCCCGGCCGCGTCGATGCGTTCCGCGAGGCCATGCGGCTGGTCGAGGCCTCCCGGCGCCGCACCGGCGGGTATCGGTGGAACCTTCTGCGCAGCGGGGAGGAACAGGATGTGCTGCTCGAGTCGTTCATGGTCCCGTCCTGGGGCGAATACCGGCGTCAGCAGACGCAGAGACTGACCGGCCGCGATCGTGAGATCCAGGCCGATGCCCGAGCGCACATCCAGGGCGAGCCCCGCGAACGGCACTACTTCCCCGAGTCCCCGCCGTCTCAGGGCGTCGCCACGCGCTGAGACGGAACCACCGCACCA